>DATIBN010000163.1:0-14104 GCA_035457525.1 Thermoanaerobaculia bacterium
ACATATCGCGCCCGGCGGGCTCTTCTCGACGTGGCGCGCGACTTCTCGACGCCGCGCCCGAAGGAGGAGCTCGTCCACGCGATCGTGCGCCGGGTCGAGGACGGACTTCACGTCGTGCCGTGCTCGCTCTTTCTCTTCGAGAACGGGGGGGCTTCGACACCGGAAGCCGGGTTCCTCTCCGACCGGCTCGGAGAGGAAGAGATCTGGCGGCTCCGGGCGTCCGCGTTCGGCGACGTCGAAGCCGCCGCCGCGCAGCACCTCCACGCGATGGGGTACCGGACCTTCTTCGCGATGCGGTCCGGCGGAAAGCTCGCGGGCGCGCTCGGAGTCGGACACAAGGACGGGCGCGTGCCGCTCTCCTCCGAGGACGAGGCCCTCCTCACGGCCGTGATGGCCCAGGCGGGGCTCGCTTACGAGAACGCGCGCCTCTACGGCGCGCTCGCCGATCGGCTCGAAGAGATCCGCGCATTACAGCAGTACCAGGAAAGCGTCATCCGGTCGTCCTCGTCGGGCATCGTCGTTCTGGACGGAGCCGACCACGTGCACTCCGCGAACCCCGCCTTCGCGCAGCTCGTCGGCCGGGAGGAGAACGAGCTCGTGGGCCTCCCGTTCTCCGACGTGCTGCCCGGAATCGAGCTCGGACCCGCTCCGCGCGGGAGCGAAGAGCGAACCCTCGAGGCGCGGTTGTCCGGAGTGGACGGGGTCGAGCGCGACCTGCGCGTTTCGGTTTCGATCCTGCAGGGCGAGCCGGATCGCAAGGTCGTGCTGGTCGACGACGTCACCGACCGGTTGAAGATGGAGCGCGCGGTGGCGGAGCGCGAGCGGCTCGCATCCCTCGGAATTCTCGCGGCGGGCGTGGCTCACGAGGTGAACACCCCGATCGCGGGACTCTCCTCGTACGCGCAGATCCTCCTCGCGGAGACGCCGCCGGCGGATCCGCGCTACGCGATCCTGAAGAAGATGGAGCGTCAGACGTTCCGGGCGGCGCACCTCGTGAACAACCTCCTCGAGTTCGCACGGCCGCGCTCGCGCGCACAGGTCCGGACGGACGTGAGGGCGGTGCTCGCCAACGCCGCCGAATCGGTCGAGACCTCCTTCGGCGCCCGGCGGCTGACCATCGAGGCCGACGGCGTTTCCGGCGCGGTCGAAGTGCTCGCGGATCCGCGGGAGCTCGAGCAGGTGCTCGTCAACCTGCTCACGAATGCGCGCGACGCCTCTCCCGAGGACGGCGTCATCAGCGCGCAGGTGACCCGCGAGAACGGATCGGCCCGCGTCACGATCTCGGACCGCGGCGCCGGCGTCTCGAGCGAGGCGGGCGAGAAGCTCTTCCAGCCGTTCTTCACGACGAAGAAATCGGGAGGGATGGGCCTGGGCCTCGTCATCTCCCGCGACATCGTGCGCCGCTACGGCGGCGACATCGGGCTCGCCCCCCGGGAGGGCGGCGGCACCGTCGCGTGGGTCACGCTCCCACTCGCGTCGGCGACGGCCCGCGAGGAGCGTCCGTCGTGACGCGCGGAAAACGGATTCTCGTCGTGGACGACGAGGAGGTCATCCGCGACGTCCTCGCCACGCTCCTCGAGAAAGAAGGATACGAAGTCGGCGTCGCATCGACGGCCGGCGAGGCGCTCGCGCTCTTCGAGGCGGAGCCCTACGACGTCGTGCTGCTCGACCTCATGCTCCCCGACCGGCCGGGACTCGACCTCCTTCGGGAGATCCGGCGCGCCGACCCGGACGCCGTCGTCGTGATCGTGACCGCCTACTCTTCGATCGAAGGCGCGATCGAGGCCATGCGCGACGGCGCCTTCCACTACATCCCCAAGCCGTTCCAGAACCAGGAAGTGCTGCTGACGGTGCGCAAGGGCTCCGAGGCGAGGAGGCTGACCGAGGAGAACCGCCGGTTGAAGGAGGAGCTCTCCAAGCGGTACGGGCTCGGCCGGATCGTCGGCAAGTCCGAGACCATGCGGAAGGTCTTCGACCTCGTCCGGCTCGCCGGGCCCTCAAAGTCGACCATTCTCGTCGAAGGAGAAAGCGGCACCGGAAAGGAGCTCGTCGCGCGCGCCATCCATACGCACTCGCCGCGCGTGGGCGCGCCGTTCGTGACGGTCAACTCGGGCTCGATGCCGCCGGACCTCCTCGAGTCGAACCTGTTCGGGCACGTCCGCGGGGCGTTCACCGGCGCGGTCGCCAACAAGAAAGGGCTCTTCGAGGTGGCCGAGGGCGGCTCGATCTTCCTCGACGAGATCGGAACCGTCGGCCTCGAAACGCAGGCCAAGCTCCTGCGCGTGATCCAGGAAAAGGAGTTCATGCGCCTCGGTTCCGTCGATACCCAGAAGGCCGACGTGCGCATCATCGCGGCGACGAACGTCGATCTGAAGAAGCTCGTCGGCGAGGGGCGCTTCCGCGAGGACCTCTACTACCGGCTCTGCGTGATCACCATCCCGATCCCGCCGCTGCGCGAGCGGCGCGAGGACATCCCGCTCCTGGCCGACCACTTCGTGCGGCTCTACGCGTCCGAGAACGACAAGCCCATCTCGGGACTCGAGCCGGAGGCCATGAAGGCCCTCCTCGACTACGACTGGCCCGGCAACGTGCGCGAGCTCGAGAACGCGATCGAGCGGGCGGTCGTCCTCTGCTCCGCCGGGTCGATCGGCCTCGACCTGCTTCCGGAAACGGTCCTTCAGCCGGGGCGCGGAGAGGTCATGGTGCGGCTGCCCGAGAACGGCTCCACGTACCGCGACCTGATCGAGGAGTACGAGCGGCGTCTCATCCGAACCGCGCTGCGGCGGACCGGCGGGGTCCAGAAGCGGGCGGCGGAGCTCCTGAAGCTGAAGCCCACGACCCTGCACGAGATCATCAAGCGCCTCGAGATCCGGGACTCGTAGTTCTCCCCACGGTTTCCTCTCACTTAGAATCGCCCCCCCGAAGGAGCGACGTTTGAGAAAGACATCCGCGGTCGTCCTGTGGGTACTGTGTCTCGTCCGGGCCGCCGTCGCCGCGGACGACCCGCTCTTCTCGGCGCGGGGCATCGCGTCGAACTACGCACCGAGCCAGATGGACGCGCGGGTGCCGACTCCCGAGAAGGTGCTGGGCTTCAGGATCGGCGACCGTTTCGCCACGCCTGCCGAGATCGGAGCTTACGTTCGCGCGGTGGCCGCGGCGGCGCCCGAGCGCGTGAAGGTCGAGACCTACGGGTTCACGTCCGAAGGGCGCGAGCTCCTGGCGATCGTCGTGACCTCCCCCGAGAACCATGCGCGCTTCGAGGACCTCGCGGGGAAGATGCGCGCCCTGTACTCGCCGCCTTCTTCGAAGCCCGTCGCGCCGCCCCCCGACCTTCCCGTGTTCGTTTGGTTCTCGTATGGCGTGCACGGGGACGAGGCATCGAGCCCCGACGCCGCCATCGCGACGCTCTACCATCTCGCCGCGTCGCGCGACGCGGAGACGGCGGAGCTCCTTCGCCGCGTCGTGCTCACGATGGATCCGGTCGTGAACCCGGATGGGCGCGCGCGCTATCTCGCATGGCTCGCGACCGCCGTGAACGGCGAGCCGGACCCCAACCCGGACGCGCGGGAGCACCACCCGGCTTGGCCGCGCGGGCGCACGAACCATTTCGGCTTCGACTTGAACCGTGACTGGGCGTGGCTGACCCAGGCGGAGACCCGGGCCCGGATTCCCCGATACCGCCGGACGCCGCCCCAGGTCCACGTCGACTTCCACGAGATGAGCCCGGAGAGCTCGTACTTCTTCCCTCCGGCGGCCGAGCCCGTCCACACCGGGCTCGAGCCGGATTCCGTGAAGTGGCTCGGGGTCTTCGGCCGGGAAAACGCCTCCGCCTTCGACGCCCGCGGCTGGACCTACTTCATCCGCGAGACGTTCGACATGTTCTACCCGGGCTACGGCGACTCCTGGCCGTTCTTCAACGGCGCGGTCGGCATGACCTACGAGGTGGCGGGAGGTCCGGGCGGAGGGCTCGCATACCGGCGCCGCGACGGAACGATCCTCACGCTCAAGGAACGGGCTCTGAAGCACTTCACGACGGGAATGACGACTCTCCGCACGGCGGCGGCTCACCGCGACGAGCTTCTCCGCGATTTCGCCGCGGCGCGGGCGGCCGCGTACGCCCAGGGAGCGCGCGCTTACGTGATCCCGGCCGGCCAGGATCCCTATCGGCTCCGGCTCTTCGTCGAAACCCTCCGGGCGCAGGGGATCGACGTGCAGCGGTCGAAGGCGCGCACGAAAGACGAGGCTCTCGTGATCGAGACCGCTCAACCCTCCGGGGTCCTCGCCGCCGCGCTCCTCGACGAGAAGGCCGAGATTCCTTCCCGCTTCCTGGAAGAGGCGCGGAGCCGTTTCCTCCGCCGCGAGGACGAGGGTTTCTACGACGTGACCGCCTGGTCGCTGCCGGCGGCATTCGGCCTGCGGGCGTCGCGGACGAACGCCCGAACGGGCCCCCTGGAAGTCGCGCAGCTTCGACCGGGCGAGGTCGCGCGGTCCGGGGCGCGTCTCGGGTACCTCGTCCGCTCCCCCGGTCTCGCGGCGTTCCCGATCCTCGCGCGGTGCGCCGAAAAACGCCTGCCGGTGTCCGTCGCCGCCAAGAGCTTCCGGGTGTCCGGCGAGACGTTTCCGGTCGGGACGCTCTTCCTGCGCCGGGAAGGCGCGCCATCCGACCTCGACGCTGCCGTGGCGGACCTCGCCGGCTCGACCGGCGTCGACTTCGACGGCGTGGAATCCGCCTGGACCGAGGAGGGCATCGCGCTCGGGTCCGAGAGCTTCGTCCCCTGGAAGCCGGTCCGGGTCGGTCTGCTCTCGGGGCCCGGCATGGACCGCTCGTCGGCAGGCTGGGCGCTCGACGCGTTCACGCGCGTCTTCCGGTATCCCGTCTCGGTCCTCGACGCCGACGCATTCGACGACGCCGACCTCACGCGCTACGACGTGCTCGTCTTCCCGGATGGATCCTCCCGGGTGACCTCCGCGCTCGGCAAGCGCAACGCCGAAGCAATCCGGGCGTGGACCCGCGCGGGAGGAGTCATCGTGGCGATCGGCGGCGGCGCCGCCCTTCTTCGCGAAAAGGACGTCGCGCTGTCGCAGGCGACCGAGTGGAAGTCGCCCCGCGAGAAGGAGTCGGATCGAAAGCCCGAGGAGAAGGAAGAATCCGCGTCCACGGAGAAGAAAAGCTCCGAGAAGCCGACCGAGACCGACGAGGCGGACATCGAGAATCGCCGGCTCCCGATCCCCGGCGCCATCTTCCGCACCCGGGTGAAGACGGCCGAACACTTCCTCCTGTTCGGCAGCCCGGAGCCTCCGCGCGTGCTCCTTTCGACGGACGCGCCGCTCGTCGCCCCCGGGGATCCTTTCGAGACGGTCGTGGCCATCGAACGCGAGAAACCGCTCGCCTCGGGCCACGCTTGGCCGGAGGCCGTGGAGCGAATCGCCGGAACGCCCTACCTGATCGCGGAGCCCGCCGGCAAGGGATGGGCGATCACGTTCGCCGACGACCCGAACTTCCGCGGTTTCTGGCTGGGAACGGAAGTGCTCTTCGGGAACGCCGCGATCCTCGCGGCGTCGTTCCAACCGTAAAACGGAAAACGGGAGAAGGAAAACGAATCCCTAGGTTTCGTTTCCCGTTTTCCGTTTCCCGTTCCCCGAACTCGTCGTTCGCGAGCGAAGCGCTCGTGTTGCCTCCCGAATCTCTTCGGCAGACGGCTTGAGTCCGCCCAAGGTCGGGTCCTCCCTGCGGTAGCGGACCACGCCGTCGACGACGGTCGCCGCGACGTTCTCGCGCCCCATCGAGAACACGATCGTCCCGAACGGCTCGGCCGACCAGTCGTCGGGCAGCGACCACCCGGCCTCCGGGTCGAGAACGACGAAGTCGGCGGGCGCTCCGAGACGGAACGGGTCGGCCTCTTCGAGCCCGAAGGCCGCCCGCCCGTCGAGGGTCGCCATGCGCAGGACGTCGCGCGACGGGATCGGCTCCCATCCCCGCGTCCGCGGGAGCAGCGCGGCCAGCCGCATCTCGCGGAACGGGTCGAGCAGGTTGTTGCACGCCGCACCGTCGGAGCCGAGCGCCACGCGGACGCCGGCGCGGGAGAGCGCGGGCACGGGAGACACCCCCGACCCGAGCTTCAGGTTCGACCAGGGGCAGTGGACGACGGTCGTCCGCGTCGAGGCGAGGATTCGAACGTCCTGGGCCCCCACGTGCACGGCGTGCGCAGCGAAGGTGGTCGGTCCGAGGAGGCCGACGGAATCGAGGTAGGCGACGTTGCTCATCCCGGTCCGCTCCTCGACGAGGTCGCACTCGGCGCGGTTCTCGCTCGCGTGCGTGTGAACGAGGAGGCCGTGCTCGCGCGCGAGCCCGGCCGCGGCGCGAAGGAGGGCGTCCGTACACGAGACCGCGAATCGCGGCTGGACCGCCACCGAGAGGAGGCCGCGCTCGCGGCCGTGCCACTTCGCGTGGAGGCGGCGCGTCTCTGCCAGCCCCTCCTCCGCGGCAGCGCGGAGCGCGGGAGGGGTGGTCTCCGGGTCGTCCATCAGCACGTTGCCCCCGGCGTACCGGATGCCGGCCGCGGCCGCGGCCTCGAAGAGCGCGTCGGAGTGCCGCACGGTTCCCATGTCGAGGACCGCGGTGACCCCGGCTGAAAGGCACTCCGCGATCCCGAGCCGCGCGGAAACGGACATCGTCCACGCGTCGTGCGCCGCCTCCCCCGGCCAGACGTGCGACTGGAGCCACGGAAGGAGCTCCCGGTCTTCCGGCCCGTTGCGCAGCAGCGTCTGGCAGAGGTGGAGGTGCGCCTGGACGAACCCGGGCAGGAGCCACCGCCCGCGCGCGTCGAGACGCTCGGCGTCCGGGGAGGCGCGTCGGCCCGCCTCCGGGCCCACCGCCTGGACGCGGCCGTCCTCCGCGTAGAGGTCGGTGCTCGAGCGGACGCCGCCGCGCGGGACGAGGCCGAGGAGCGTCCCCCCCTCGATCAGCAATCCGGCCATCGGGTTCGCGGGGACTGAGTTGCCGACTCTCTCGTCCCGGTCAGGCGGGGACCCGGCGGACCATGACGAGCGTCCGGTCGTCGGCGAACGGCTCGCCCTGGGCGTGCTCCTCGAGCTCCTTCAACAGGCCCTCTTCGATCTCAATCGGGGGCCGACCCACCTGTCCACCGAGGAATTCCTTCAGCCGGGGAAAACCGAACTCCGTGCCGTCCGGGCTGTTCGCCTCGGTCACGCCGTCGGTGTAGAGGCACAGGAGATCTCCGGGCGCCAGGGTGAACTTCGAGGAGCCGTACGGCTTGCCCGGGAAGAGCGCGAGCGGCAGCCCGTGCGAGGCGAGCTCCGAGAGCGAGCCGTCCGTCTTCAGCAGGATCCCCGGGTTGTGGCCGGCGTTCGTGTACTCGACCTCGCCGGTCGCCGGATCGAGCAGCGCGAGGATGAACGTGATGAAGCGGTCCGGACCGGTGCGGCGCGAGATCGCCTCCGACAGGCGCCCCGTCATTTCGGAAACCGGGACCGACTCGTCAGCCCACGCGTGGAACGAGGCCTGGAGCGACGCCATCAGGAGCGCCGGGCCCACCCCTTTCCCGCAGACGTCCGCGATCGCCGCGTAGACCTTCTTGTCGGAGCGGACCCGGAAGTCGAAGTAGTCCCCCGAAACCTGCCGCGATGCGGTGTTCGACCCGTGGAGCTCGTATCCGCCGATGGTGGGCGGGCTCTCGGGGAGGAGCCTCTGCTGGATCTCGCGAGCGAGCGCGAACTCCCGATCCATCTGCTTCTTCTCGGCGGCCTCCGCCATCAACCTCGCGTTCTGGATCTTTGCCGCCGCAACGTTGGCGAGCGACGTCAGGAGCCGCAGGTCGGCCTCCTCGAAGGAGCGGTGCCCGACCTGGCTGTCGACGTAGATCAGGCCGACGACTTCCCCCTCGTTCTCGAGGGGCGCCGCGAGCACCGACTTGATGCCCGAGAGCCGGATCGAGTCGGCGAGAGACACGCCCGACCCCGTGGAGGTGTCCATGAGAATGAGGCCGTTTCGCTTCTCGACGACCTGGGCGACCAGCGTCTTCGACAGACGGATGTCGTCGGCGGACATCCCCTCGGCGACCCGGACGACCGCCGGGATGAGCTCGTTCGTCACGCGGGAGCGCAGCAGGACGACCCCGCGGTCCGGCATGAGGGTCTCGAAGACCTTGTCCATGAGGAACTTCATGAGTTCGTCGACCGACACGTCGCGCAGGAGCTCGATCGTGAGCTCGTTGACGACCCGAAGCGACTCGATCAACTTCGAGAGCTGCTCGGCGGGCAGCCGCGGGTCGGTCTCCTGGTGCTGGGCGCGGAGCAGCTCCGCCGACGCCTTCAGGATCGTGTTGTCGAGCGAGTCCGCGCCGCCCGCCTCGATGCGCACGCGCGTCGTGGACTCCGACTCGAGCTTCAGGGTCACGCCGCCCAGGGTGATCCGATCGCCCGCCTTCAGGGGTTGCGGCGTCGCGAGCCGCTCGCCGTTCAGGAAGGTGCCGTTGCGGGAGCCCAGGTCCTCCACGGAGAGCCCGCCGTCGTCGTCCTTGACGATGCGGGCGTGCTGCCGCGACAGCATCTTGTCGGAGATGGGCAGGTCGTTCATCGACGAGCGGCCGATCGTCGTGACCGGCTTGTCGAGCGGGAACTTGCGCGCGGCCATGCCGGGCGCGCTCACGTAG
Organism: Thermoanaerobaculia bacterium; assembly: GCA_035457525.1. Lineage (GTDB taxonomy): Bacteria > Acidobacteriota > Thermoanaerobaculia > UBA5066 > Gp7-AA6 > Gp7-AA6. The sequence goes on from DATIBN010000163.1 coordinate 8,673, forward strand.
ACGTAAAACACGATGGCTGCGAGGATTCTAACCGCTTCCCGATCCCGTTTCGGGCCCGGGCCCCTCGCCCTTGCGCCCCGCCCCGCGTTTCCCTAGAATGTGCGGTTCCATGAAGAAGAACCTGCACCCCGAGTACCACGACGTCCTCGTCCACTGCGCCTGCGGCGAGACCTGGACGACGGGATCCACGAAGAAGGAGCTGCGGCTGGAGATCTGCAGCAAGTGCCACCCCTTTTTCACCGGCAAGCAGAAGCTCGTCGACTCCGCCGGCCGCGTCGAGCGCTTCCGCAAGCGGTACGAGAAAAAGGCCTCGAGCGCCGCGTCTTAGATCCGTGACGGCGCGGCTCCTCCCGCTCGCACCTCCCTTTTCCGCCCTCTAGCGGTCCGGCCGGAGTCTGCCCTTCCGGGCCGACTCGAGAATCGACATCCGAGAAGCAGGGACTGACTATGTTCGAAAAGCTCGAAGAAATCCGACGGAAGTACGAGGAGGTCCGCGCTCGGCTTTCCGACCCGACGTTCGTCCAGGACCACCGCGCCGTGCGGGACGCCCAGAAGACGCTCTCCGAGTTCGAGCCGATCATCGCCAAGATGGAAGAGCACCGCCGGGTGACGAACGAGCTCGAAGGCACCCGACAGCTCGTGGAGTCGCTCTCCCCCGGGGACGAGATCTACCAGATGGCGGCTTCCGAGAGGGGCGAGCTCACGACGCGGCTGGAAGAGATCGAGCAGGAGCTGAAGCTGCTCCTCGTACCGCGCGATCCGAACGACTCGCGCAACGTGTTCATCGAGATCCGCGCCGGAACGGGGGGCGAGGAAGCCGCTCTGTTCGCGGCGCAGCTCTTCCGCATGTACCAGAGGTACGCCGAGGCGCGACGGTGGAAGGTCGAGATCGTGGACCGCGACGACACGGGGATCGGCGGGATCAAGGCGATCACCGCGCTAATCGAGGGGGACGCGGCGTTCTCGCGCCTGAAATACGAGAGCGGCGTCCACCGGGTCCAGCGCGTGCCGGAGACCGAGGCCTCCGGCCGAATCCACACGTCGGCCGCCACCGTCGCGGTGCTGCCGGAGGCCGAGGACGTGGACGTGAAGGTCGAGGAGAAGGACCTGCGGGTCGACCGTTTCTGCGCCTCGGGGCCCGGGGGACAGGGCGTCAACACGACCTATTCGGCGGTCCGGATCACGCACCTCCCGACGGGAGTCGTCGTGCAGTGCCAGGACGAGCGCAGCCAGATCAAGAACAAGGCGAAGGCGCTGCGGGTCCTGAAGGCGCGGCTCCTCGAGATGGAGCGGGAGAAGCAGGAGGGCGCGATCGCGGCCGAGCGCAAGAAGATGGTGGGCAGCGGCGACCGGTCCGAGAAGATCCGCACGTACAACTTCCCGCAGTCGCGCATCACCGATCACCGCATCGGCTTCACCACGCACCGTCTGGCCGACGTCCTCGACGGCAACCTGGACGAGCTCATCGAGCCGCTCTCCGCGCAGTTCCAGGCCGAGCGACTCCGCGAGGAGATGGCGCGGGCGTGAGGGTCGCCGACCGGCTCTCGGACGCGGAATCGCGGGCCCGCCGCACCGGCTCGGACGCGACCGCCTGGGACGCACGGCTGCTGCTCGCCCACGCAGTGGGGCACGACAAGCCGCTCGCGCTCGACCCGCGGGGCGACGTCCCCGCCGCGGCGGCGTCTCGCTTCGAGGATCTCTGGGAGCGCCGGATCGCGGGCTTCCCCGTCCAGCACCTCGTCGGCGAATGGGACTTCTTCGGGAGGCCTTTCTCGGTCGATTCCCGCGCGCTCGTGCCGCGGCCGGAGACGGAGCTCCTCGTCGAGACCGCGCTCGCGGAGGCGCCGGATGCGCGGCGCGTCCTCGACCTCGGCACCGGGAGCGGAATTCTGGCGGTCACGTGGCTCCTCGAGCGGCGGGAGTCCCGCGCGGTCGCCGTCGACGCGTCAGCGGACGCGCTGGCCCTCGCGAGAAGGAACGCCGCGCGCCACGGCGTTCTCGGCCGACTCGCGTTCGCGGCCGGGGATTGGACGAGCGCGCTGGCGTCCGGCGCCGCGTTCGACCTCGCGATCTCGAACCCGCCGTACCTCGCGACCGGTGAGGCGGCAAATCTCTCGCCGACCGTGCGCGATCACGATCCCGCGCGGGCGCTGTTTGCCGGAGCCGACGGCCTCGAGGCCATCCGGCGGCTGCTCGATGATGTGCCGGCGCATCTCGCGCCCGGCGCGCCGTTCCTCTTCGAGATCGGCTCCGGCCAGGCGGAAGCGGTCGAGCGCGAAGTCTCGGCGCGGTCCGCGTGGCGGCTGGAGCGAATCGTGCCGGATCTCGCCGGAATCCCGCGCGTCGCCGTGCTGCGGCGGGCGTAGAGCCGGAGAAGAGCCGTGGACAAGTTCGTCATCGACGGGCCCGTCCGACTCGAGGGGGACGTCGTGGTGTCGGGCGCCAAGAACGCCGCGCTCCCCTGCCTCGCGGCGACGATCCTGACCGCGGAGCCGGTCCTCTTGACCAACCTGCCCCGGGTCGCCGACGTCCGCACGATGCAGAAGGTGCTCGGGCACATCGGCGCGAGGGTGGAGTCGGGGCCCGAGAGCGTCGAGGTCGCCGTGGGCGGGATCGCGAACGCCGACGCGCCCTACGACCTCGTCAAGACCATGCGGGCGTCGGTCCTCGTGCTCGGGCCACTGCTCGCGCGGGCGGGCAGCGTCCGCGTCTCCCTGCCCGGCGGCTGCGCCATCGGCGTGCGGCCGATCGACCTGCACCTGAAGGCGTTTCGGAAGCTGGGAGCGGAGGTGTCGCTCCAGCACGGGTACGTCGAGGCGAACGCGGGCCGTTTGACGGGCGCCGACATCGCCTTCGAAAACGTGACCGTCACCGGCACCGAAAACGCGATGCTGGCGGCCACGCTCGCGCGCGGGACGACGCGGCTCTTCAACGCGGCCCGCGAGCCCGAGGTCGAGGATCTTGCGAAGCTCCTCGTTTCGATGGGCGCGCGGATATCCGGCGCCGGAACCGAGACGATCTCGATCGAGGGGGTCGACGTGCTGCACGGGGCCGAGCACGAGATCGTGCCGGACCGCATCGAGGCCGGAACCTACGCGATCGCCGCGGCCGCGACCCGGGGGGACGTCGCCGTCCGACGCTGCCGCCCGCAGCATCTCCGCGCGCTCACGACCCGGCTGACGGCGATCGGCGCCGGCGTCGAGGTGGACGGCGACTCGGTTCGCGTCCGCGCGGACGGCTCGCTGCCGGCGCAGGACGTCGCCACGGCCCCTTACCCCGGTTTCCCGACCGACCTCCAGGCGCAGTGGACGGCGCTCGCGACCGGCCTCGACGGGGTCTCCACAATTACCGAGACCGTTTTCGAGAACCGGTTCCACCACGTCGCGGAGCTCATCCGGATGGGCGCGAAGATCCGCCTGGAGGGTCGCTGGGCGACGGTCGAGGGATCCCCCCTGACCGGCGCGAGCGTCATGGCGAGCGACCTGCGCGCCTCCGCGGCGCTCGCGATCGCCGCGCTCACGGCGGAGGGACGGACGGTCATCGACCGCGTGTACCATCTCGACCGCGGCTACGTGCGGATGGAGGAGAAGCTGAACGCGCTCGGCGCCTCGGTCGGGCGCGTCTCGTAGGAGGGAGCGCCGTGTCCGACTGCATCTTTTGCCGGATCGTCGCCGGCGAGATCCCGTCGAAGAAGGTCTACGCGGACGAGACGGTCTTCGCGTTCGAGGACATCGCCCCGAAGGCGCCGACTCACGTCCTCGTCGTCCCCCGCCGGCACGTCGAGAAGCTCGCGGACGTCGGGCCGGCGGACGCGGGGCTCCTGGGCGCGCTCGCCGAGCGCGCGGCGGCGATCGCGAAGGAACGCGGTCTCTCCGACTTCCGGCTCGTCGCCAACAACGGCGAGGGCGCGGGACAGTCGGTCTTCCACCTCCACTTCCATCTCCTGGGCGGCCGCCCGATGCGGTGGCCTCCCGGGTAGGACGGGCCGGAGGGGCGCGAGGCTAGGGGGTCGGCGCGGGGGACGAAGCCGGTGTCGGGGTCACCTTCGAGATCGAGGACAGCACGACGCGCTCCCGCCCGGTCGGGATCGGCACCGGGATCCGGTAGAGCCCGACGCGCGCCTTCTGCCGGAGCTCCCGGCGCCACTTCTCGATCTCGTCCTCGAACGCGCGCTGCTGCGCCCGCCGGCGCATTTCGTCGGCAACCGTCTCGAAGGGGGGCGCGGGAAGGCCCGCCGCCTTCCGCTCGGGCACGTAGAAGCTCTCGTACTCCCCGCGCGCCCGCTCCTCGTCGGCGAGCGCGACCGGCGTGAAACGCTCCCGCAGGTACCGCTGGATCAGCAGCTGCCGCTCGATCGAGGCGCGCACCTCTTCGCGCGTCAGGCCGGCACGGTTGAACTCCTGCTGCGGATCCTTGTTCTCCCCGCGCACCCGCTCCTCCAGCGTACGCATCGCGGCCGCGATCTCGGCGGCGTCCGGCGGGGCCGGGCCAAACCGCTGCGCGTCCTCGTACTGGAGGTGCTGGTCGATCAGCGCCTCGAGGACGCGCGCCCGGAACGCCTCCGTGGACTCTTCCGGCTCCGGCTGAAGCGCGGAGATGACCATCCACTTGCGCACCTCGCTCTCCGGGATCGCCACGTCGTTCACCGTTGCGGCGATCCGGTCCACGACCTCGCCGGCGGCGACCGCGAGCACCACGCCGAGAAGGAGGAGAGAGCCGAGGGCCTTCACGCCGGCATGATAGCGGGGGTCAGGTCTCCACTTGCCACACTGAGGGTCAGGTCTCCACTTGCCACATTGGGGGTCAGGTCGCCACAAGAGCCGACCCCTCGAGATTAGTATCGCGGGCGAATGCGCGTCAGGGAGAGATCGGGACGCCTCGTCGTCGTCGGCACGCCCATCGGCAACCTCGAAGACCTCTCCCCCCGTGGGGCGCGGGCGCTCCGGGAGGCCGACGCCATCTTCTGCGAGGACACGCGGGTCACCGGGAAGCTCGCGGCGCGGCTCGGACTGTCGGCGCCGCGGATCTCCTGCCCTGCCCCGCGCGAACGATCCCGCGTCCCCGACCTCCTCGAGCGACTGCGGCGCGGCGAGACCGTCGCCCTCGTCTCCGACGCCGGCATGCCGGCTCTCTCGGACCCGGGCGAGCGGCTCGTGGAAGCCGCCGCCGAGGAAGGGTTCCCCGTCGAGGTCGTGCCCGGACCGTCCGCTCCGGCCGCCGCGCTCGCGCTCTCGGGCCTCCCCGCGGTCCCGCATTTCTTCGCGGGATTTCTGCCGGCGCGATCCGGCGAGCGGCGTCGGGCGCTCGCGGAGATGCGCGGGCGCCCCGAGACGCTCGTCTGGTTCGAGGCGCCCCGAGCTGATGCGCCGCGCGGCGCCCAGACACGCGAGGGTCGTGTCGAGCGCGTCGAAGATCGCCACCTTGTCTTCCTG
>DATIBN010000164.1:0-12564 GCA_035457525.1 Thermoanaerobaculia bacterium
TGAGTCAGCCGGGTCCGCAAAAAATGGCGGGTCAGCTGCCGATGTCCTCTCCCCAGAGCTCCGGGTTCGCGGCGATCCAGCCGCCGAGCATCTCGATGCACTCGCGGGACGCGAGGTCCAAGACCTCGACCCCGTTCTCCCGCAGCCACTCGACTCCGCCGGCGAAGTTGACCGACTCTCCGACGATCACTCGGCCGATGCCGAACTGGCGGATCAGGCCGCTGCAGTACCAGCAGGGCGCGAGCGTCGTGGCCAGTGTCTTGTCGCGGTAGCCGCGCTGACGGCCCGCCCGCCGGAAGGCGTCCGTCTCGCCGTGCGCGGAGGGATCCCCGTCCTGCACGCGGCGGTTGTGGCCCTTTCCCAGGAGGTTTCCCCGCTCGTCGAAGAGCGCGGCGCCGATCGGAATTCCTCCCTCGGAGAGCCCCTGCCTTGCTTCTCCCACCGCGACGGCGAGGAACGCCGCGTCATCCACCCGACGACCGGTCCCGCTCTACGCGGGTTCCGTGGTGGTGGAAAGGAGCGCCAGTGCCGCCCGGCGCTCTTTTCGCGCTCGTGCGAGGCAGGCCCGCTCAGCGAGGCGGCTCCGCTTCACCGAGTGGGCGCGGCGCCGGTTGGCCGCGGCGCGCTCGAGGAACCGGCGCCGGTTGGCCGCGGCGCGCTCCAGGAACCGGGCCGCTGCGTCGAGCCGGGTGCGAACGAGCTCGCGGACGTCGGCGGTCAGGTGCGCGAATCGCCCCTCGGCGTGACGCATCGCGAGCTCGAGGCGGGTCTTCTCGATCGTCGCCCGGTCGGTGCGCCGCAGGCCGTCGGCCAGCCGCATCGCCGCCAGGGTGCGAATCAGCCACTTGGTCGGATCCCAGTCATACCAGCGGATCCCGTTACGGAAGTCGGAAGGGAACCGGTGGTGGAAGTTGTGGTAACCCTCGCCGTTCGTCACGAACGCGAGCATCCAGTTGTCACGCGCGGAAGTCTCTTCGGAATAGGGCCGTGAGCCGTAAAGGTGCGCGAGCGAGTTGACGAAGAACGTCGTGTGGTGAATGACGACGACCCGCAGGAACCCGCCCCACAGCAGGCCGCCGAGCGGGCGACCGAACGCCCAGCCGATCAGGGTCGGGATCCCGAGCCCGGCGATGATTCCGATGTAGTTCGCCGCGCGGTACTGGAGCATCACCAGGGGGTTCTTCTTCAGGTCCGGCGCGTTATCGAACGTTTCGTGCGGCGGCCGCTTGTAGAAGAGCCAGAAGATGTGGGCGAACAGGCCGCCCCGCTTGATGCTGTAGGGATCCCAGTCCTTGTCGACGTAACGGTGGTGGACACGATGATCGGAAGCCCACTGAAGGACGCCGTTCTGGAACGCCATCGCGCCGAAGAAGAGAAAGAAGCCCTGAATGAGCGGGTGTGCCTCGTAGCCCTTGTGCGCGAAAAGCCGGTGGTAGCCGGCGGTGACCGACAGTCCGACGAGCGCGTAGAAGACGAGGAAGAGGACGGGCTCCCACCACCGGACTCCGAAGGTGAGCGCGTAAGCGAGCGTCCCGAAGACTCCGATGATCGGAGTCAGCGAGAGAAACGCGATGTTGATCCAGTCCTTCTTACGGGGCAGCGTCACGGCCGTATCCATCTCGGGCTCCCTTGTGGTCTCAGCTTTTTCAGTCAGTACCGGCCGCCTCCACCGCGCCCGTATCCGCCACCGCCACCGCCGCGATTCCCACCCCCGCCTCCGCCGCCCTCGGCCCGGGGGCGCGCCTCGCTCACCGTCAGGGCCCGGCCGTTGAAGTCCCGGCCGTTCAGCGCCGTGATGGCCGCCTTCGCCTCGGCGTCGTTGCCGAACTCGACGAACCCGAACCCTTTCGAGCGGCCCGTTCCCCGGTCCGTGATGACGGCGACTGACGTCGGCGCTCCGTAGGGTGTGAAGAGGTCGCGCAGATCGCCTTCGTCCATCGTATAGGGGAGGTTGCCGACGTACAGTTTCATCTCGATCCCTTCCTGCCGTTGCCCGGCAGCTGTTGGCGCTCACCCGGACGCGACCGCCGCCGCGCGCGTCGCATCTTCCCGTCTGCTGATCGTTCGGAATTCGTCAGAGCAGGGTCTGGCAAGAACGAGCGGATCGAGAACGCTGGCAGCGTAGCACAGTCGTCTGCGGATTTTTTGCGCCCGACCCCGGGCGGAGTGGAAGTGTCGAACTGACAGAGCCTTGCGAGGCCCGTCCCGCGGGAATACTATTTGCGCTTTCCTCGAACCAGGGCTTTCGGGAAAAAGGGGGTCCGATGACCGATTCCGCGGTGGCCGACCGCGCACCCGTTCTCCCCCGCGCATCCTCGACCGGCGTCGAGGTCCTGCGCAATTACGTGGGCGGCCGATGGGTCGACTCCCGCGCGAGCGAGTTCCTCGACGTCTACAACCCCGCGCGCGGAGAAGTGATCGCGCGAACTCCCCTCTCGACCGCCGAAGACCTCGACACGGCCGTCGCCGCGGCGAAGAAGGCTTTTCCGGCGTGGCGGGACACCCCGGCCGTCGTTCGCTCGCGCGCCATGTTCCGTTTCAAGCAGCTCCTCGAGGAGAACTTCGAGGAGCTCGCGCGGACCGTCACGACCGAGCACGGCAAGACCATCGACGAGGCGCGGGGCAGCGTCCGTCGCGGGATCGAGTGCGTCGAAGTGGCCTGCGGAACGCCGTCGCTCATGATGGGCTACGGTCTGGAGAACATCGCCTCGGGGATCGACTGCAGCGTCATCCGGCAGCCGGTGGGTGTCGTCGCGGCGATCGCGCCGTTCAACTTCCCTGCGATGGTCCCGCTCTGGTTCCTCCCGTTCGCGGTCGCGACGGGCAATCCCATCATCGTCAAACCTTCCGAGCAGGTCCCCCTCTCCCAGCAGGTCATCTTCCGGCTGCTCGAGAAGTGCGATCTGCCTCCGGGCGTCGTGAGCCTCGTCAACGGTGGACGGGAAGTGGTCGAGGGGATCTGCGACCATCCCGAGATCCAGGCGGTCTCCTTCGTGGGGTCGACTCCGGTCGCACGCGCGGTCTGGCGCCGCGCCACGCACGCGGGCAAGCGCGTCCAGGCGCTCGGCGGCGCCAAGAACTTCGTCGTCGTGATGCCGGACGCCGACTGGGACCGCTCGATCGCGGTCATCACGGAGTCCTTCTACGGGTGCGCGGGCGAACGCTGCCTCGCCGGCAGCGTCCTCGTGCCGGTCGGCGAGGCGCACCGCGAGGCGCGGGACCGGCTCGCCGAGTCCGCGAGGTCACTCAAGGTCGGCGACGGAATGGAAAGCGGCGTCGAGATGGGTCCCGTCATCAGCGCCCGCCACCGCGAGAAGGTGCTCGGGTACATCGAGAAGGGCGTCGGTGAGGGGGCAAAGCTCGTCGTGGACGGCCGCAAGACGCCGGTCGCGGGCCATGAGAAGGGGTTCTTCCTCGGACCGACGCTGTTCGACGACGTCAAACCGTCCATGGCCATCGGGCACGAGGAGATCTTCGGCCCCGTCGCCGCGATCACGCCGGTCCAGAGCCTGGCCGAGGCCATCGAGGTCATGCACGCGCATCCCAACGCCAACGCGACGTCGATCTTCACGTCCAGCGGAAAATCGGCCCGGGAGTTCGCGCGCCTCGCGTCCGCTTCGATGGTCGGCGTGAACATCGGCGTCGCCGCGCCGATGGCGTACTTTCCCTTCGGCGGAGCGAAGGACAGCTTCTTCGGCGACCTGAAGGTGCACGGGCGGGATGCCTACGAGTTCTACACGGACAAGAAAGTCGTCATATCGAGGTGGTTCTGATGCCCCGCAAAGTGCTCGGCGGCCTGATCCAATGCGCGACCCCGACGACGGATCCGTCCCTCCCGGTCGAGCGGATCCGCGAGGACGCGATCGCGCGCCACATCCCGTTCATCGAGGAGGCGGGTAAGAAGGGCGTCCAGATCCTGGGTCTGCAGGAGATCTTCAACGGGCCGTACTTCTGCCCGTCGCAGGACCCGCACTGGTACGACATGGCCGAGCCCGTGCCGGGCCCCACGACCGAACGGATGGCGGAGTACGCGAAGAAATACCGTATGGCGATGGTGGTCCCGGTGTACGAGCGCGAGCAGGCCGGCGTGTACTACAACACCGCCGCCGTCTACGACGCCGACGGCACCTACCTCGGCAAGTACCGGAAGAACCACATCCCGCACACGTCCGGATTCTGGGAGAAGTACTTCTTCAAGCCGGGCAACCTCGGCTACCCCGTTTTTCAGACCCGGTACGCGAAGGTCGGCGTCTACATCTGCTACGACCGGCACTTCCCGGAGGGCGCGCGGCTCCTCGGCTTGAACGGCGCCGAGATCGTCTTCAACCCGTCGGCGACGGTGAAGGGCCTCTCGCAGTACCTCTGGAAGCTGGAGCAGCCCGCGCACGCCGTCGCCAACGGCTACTTCATGGCTTGCAGCAACCGGGTGGGCGTCGAGGCGCCGTGGAACCTCGGCCACTTCTACGGCTCGTCGTACTTCGTGGACCCGCGCGGGAATTTCCTCGCCGTGGGCTCCGAGGACAAGGACGAGCTCGTCGTCGCCGAGATGGACCTCGACATGATCGAGGACGTCCGCCGCGTCTGGCAGTTCTTCCGGGACCGCCGGCCCGAGACGTACCAGCCCATGGCGGAGATCGCCACTTGAAGACCCTGATCCGCGGGGGCACGGTCGTCACCGCGACCGATCAGTACCGCGGCGACGTCCTGATCGAGGACGAGAAGATCGCGGCCATCGGCACGTCGTTCGACGGCGTCACCTCGGATAAGACAATCGACGCGGCGGGCAAGTACGTCGTCCCGGGGGGCATCGACGTCCACACGCACCTCGACATGCCGTTCGGCGGGACGACGTCGGCGGACGACTTCGAGTCCGGCACGATTGCCGCGGCGCACGGTGGCACGACCTCGGTCGTCGATTTCGCGATCCAGTACAAGGGCCAGACGCTCCGCCACGCGCTCGATGCCTGGATGGCGAAGGCCGACGGCAAGGCCGCCATCGACTACGGCTTTCACATGATCATCACCGACTTGAACGACGCGGTCGAGGCGGAGATGGACGCCCTCGTCCGCGAAGGCGTTACGTCGTTCAAGCTCTTCATGGCGTACCCCGGCGTCTTCATGCTCGACGACGCGTCCATCTTCCGCGCGTTGCTGCGGACCGCGCAGAACGGCGGGACGATCTGCATGCACGCCGAGAACGGCGGCGTCATCGACGTGCTCGTGAAGAAGGCCCTCGCCGAGGGGAAGACGGCGCCGAAGTACCACGCGTTGACGCGGCCGGCGCGCGCGGAGGCGGAGGCGACGCACCGCGCGATCGCGCTGGCCGAGATGGCGGGCGTTCCGATCTACATCGTCCACCTCTCAGCCGCCGAAGCTCTCGAGATGGTGACCGCGGCGCGGGACCGCGGGCTCCCGGCCTACGCCGAGACGTGCCCGCAGTACCTGTTTCTCTCCTACGACAACTATGAGGAGCCCGGCTTCGACGGCGCCAAGTACGTCATGAGCCCTCCGCTGCGCCCGAAGGAAACGCAGGACCGGCTCTGGCGCGGCCTCGCGGGGAACGACCTGCAGGCCGTGTCGACCGACCACTGCCCCTTCTGCATGAAGGAGCAGAAGGAGCTGGGGAAGGGGGACTTCTCGAAGATCCCCAACGGCGCGCCGGGGATCGAGACCCGCATGAGCCTCGTCTTCGACGGAGGCGTACGCACCGGGAAGATCTCGGTCAACCGCTGGGTCGAGCTGACGTCCACCTCGCCGGCGAAGATCTTCGGCCTCTTCCCGCGGAAGGGGACGATCGCGCCCGGCTCCGACGCGGACCTCGTCGTCTTCGACCCGAACAGGAGAGAGACCCTGTCGGCGAAGACGCTCCACATGAAGGTGGACTACAACCCGTACGAGGGAAGAGAGGTCACGGGCGTTTCGGAGACCGTCCTTTCCCGCGGCAAGGTCGTCGTCGAAAACGGGAAGTTCACCGGACGGGTCGGCGCCGGGTCGTTCGTCAAGAGGAGTCCGAGGTCATGAGCACCGAAACCCGACAGGCCCGCCCCACTTCCGACCTCACGAAGTCCGTCCGCGAGAAGCACAAGGAATACCTGTTCCCCGCGACGATCCAGTACTACGCCGAGCCGATCGTCGTCACGGAAGGGAAAGGTCTCCGCGTCCGGGACGCCGACGGCAACGAGTACCTCGACTTCTTCGGCGGAATCCTCACGGTCTCCGTCGGCCACGCCAACGAGAAGGTCAACGCCGCCATCAAGGCTCAGGTCGACCGTCTCTCGCACATCTCGACGCTCTATCCGACGCTCCCCGTCGTGGAGCTCGCCGAGCGGCTCGCACGTATCGCCCCGGGCAAGCTCCGCCAGATGTACTTCACCGCGTCGGGCACCGAGGCCGACGAGACCGCCGTCATGATGGCGGAGCTCTTCACCGGCCGCTCCGAGATGATCGCGCTCCGCCACGGGTACTCCGGCCGCTCGACGCTCGCGCAGTCGCTGACGGCGCAGTCGTCCTGGCGGCCGCTCCCCACGAAGATCGCGGGAATCAAGCACGCGCCGACGCCCTACTGCTACCGCTGCCCGATGCACCTGACGTATCCGTCCTGCGGGCTCGCGTGCGCCAACGACATCGAAGACATCATCCGGACGACCACGAGCGGACGCATCTCCGCGTTCCTCGCCGAGCCGATCCAGGGCGTCGGCGGGTTCATCACGCCGCCCCCCGAGTACTTCGAGGCCGCGGTCGCCATCGTCCGCAAGTACGGCGGCGTCTTCATCTGCGACGAGGTCCAGACCGGCTTCGGCCGCACGGGCACGAAGATGTGGGGCATCGAGCACTGGGGGGTCGAGCCCGAGATCATGACGATGGCGAAGGGCGTCGCCAACGGGTTGCCTCTCGGCGTCACGATCTGCACTCCGGAGATCGCCGCGGCTTTGAAATCGCTGACGATCTCGACGTTCGGCGGAAACCCGGTGTCGTGCGCCGCGGCGAACGCGACGGTTCAGTTCATCGAGGAAGAGAAGCTGCCCGCGAACGCGGAGAGGATGGGCCGGCGGCTTCGCGAAGGGCTCGAGGAGCTGAAGCGGCGTTTTCCGAAGAACCTGGGGGACGTCCGGGGCATGGGCTTGATGCAGGCGGTCGAGCTCGTCGTCGACGAGACAACGAAGGACCGCACTCCCGAGAAAGCCCTCACGAACCGCATCTTCGAGGAGTCGCGCAAGCGCGGCCTCCTGATCGGCAAGGGAGGCCTGGAAGGCAACGCGTTCCGGATCGCGCCGGCGCTGACGGTGAACGCAGCCGAGATCGACGAGGCGCTCGCGATCCTGCGCGAATCGTTCGAAGCCGCCGGCGCGAACTAGCCAGGAGGTTCTCATGGCCGACCTTTCCGTCACCTTCACCGGCATTCGCTTCGAGAATCCCTTCCTGCTGTCGTCGGCACCGCCGACCGAGTCGGAGTCGAACATCCTCCGCGCGTACGAAGCCGGTTGGGCGGGGGTCGTGACGAAGACGATCGGCGTCCACCCGGTCGTCAACGTCAAGGGGCCGAAGACCAACTTCATGCGGACGGACCCGACGACGGGCCACATCTCGATGAAGAAGAAGCCGGGGACGGCCCTCCACTCCTCCTGGAACTGGGAGCTCATCTCGGACAAGCCGCTCGACTGGTGGATCGGCCGCCTCGCGCGGATCAAGAAGGCGCATCCCACGAAGATCCTGATCGCCTCGATCATGGCGGGCTCCGGCTCCGACGAGGAGCTCCGCCACTGGCAGATGCTCGCGAAGGCCTGCCAGGAGGACGGCGCCGACGCGTTGGAGCTCAACCTTTCCTGCCCGCACATGGACCGCCCCGACATGGGCTCGAACATCGGGAAAGACGACGAGCTCATCTCCGTCGTGACGCAGGTCGTCAAGGAAGTCGCCACGGTCCCGGTGTGGGCGAAGCTGACGCCCTCGACGACCGACATCGTCGTCGAGGCGAAGGGCGCGTTTCTCGGCGGTGCGGACGCGATCTCCTCGTCGAACACGTTCACGTCGCTCCCGGTGATCGATCCGGAGACGCTCGAGTTCGAGATGAACGTCGAAGGATACGTCTCGACCGGAGGCCTCGGCGGGCCGGCGATCCTTCCCCTCTCTCTCGCGAAGATGTCCCAGATGACGGGCGCGTTTCCGGAGAAGGAGTTCTCCGGGATCGGCGGGATCTCCGAGTTCGCGCACGCGCTGAACTACTTCCTCCTCGGCTGCGGGACCGTTCAGGTGTGCACGGCCGCGATGCTCGATCACGCCGTCGGACCGAACGTCATCAAGGCGCTCGTCGCCGGGATGGAAGAGTTCTTCGAGAAGAACGCGCACCGGGGCTGGACGAAGCTCGACGACTTTCGCGGCCTGCGCCGGGAGCGGATCGTGCCGCACTCGCAGATCAAGCGGCCCGACGAGGCCGGTTATCACGGCGGCTACGAGACGGAAGCGCCGGCGGCGGCAGCGGGAAAGGGCACCAAGTGAAGCGGAGACTCACGCTCGCCGCTGCAGTCGTTCTCGCGTCCCTCTCGCTTCTCGGCGCCGCGCCGAAGAAACCCGCCGTCCGTGTCCCGAAGCAGTACACGATCGAGCAGTTCTACGCAACGACCGGCCTGACCGGCGCGTCGTTCTCTTCGGACGAGAAGCGGATCCTCTTCTCCTCGAACCAGACCGGCGTCTACAACGTCTACAGCGTTCCGGTGACCGGCGGCGCGCCGACGCCGCTGACCTCCTCGGCGACCGATACGACCTTCGCGGTCTCGTACTTCCCGTCGGACGATCGTGTGCTCTACACCCGCGACCAGGGGGGCAACGAGCTCAATCACCTCTACGTCCGCGAGGCCGACGGGAAGGAGCGCGACCTCACTCCGGGCGAGAAACTCAAAGCGAGCTTCGACGGCTGGAGCGGCGATCGGAAGTCGTTCTGGGTCGAGACGAACGAGCGCGACCCCAGGTTCTTCGACCTCTACCGCTACGACGCCCGGACCCACGAGCGCAAGCTCGTCTACAAGAACGACGGGGGATACGAGATCGGCGCGATCTCGCCGGACGGCGCGTGGGTCGCGCTCCTGAAGCCGAACACCACTTCGGACAGCGACATCTACCTCTGGAGCGCGGCGTCCGGTGAAGCGAAGCTCATCACGAAGCACGAGGGGACGGCGGACAACACGCCGCAGGAGTTCGACCCGGCGACCGGAGCGCTTTATTACCTGTCGAACGAGGGAAGCGAGTTCGCGCGGGTTCGAAAGTACGACCCCGCGACCGGAAAGTCGGAGGACGTCGAAAAGCCCGAGTGGGATCCGCTCTTCGTCCGCTTCTCCAAGAACGGCCGCTACCGGGCGACAGGCATCAACGACGACGGGCGAACCGTCATTCGCGTCGTCGAGACGAAGTCGGGGCGCGAAGTTCCCCTTCCGAAGCTGCCGTCCGCGAACATCACGTCCGTCCGTTTCGCGGACAGTGAGAGCCGCATCGCGTTCTACGTCAACGGAGACCGGTCCCCGAACAATCTCTACGTCTACGACCTCGGTGCGGAGAAGCCCGCCCGGCTGACGGACTCGATGTCGAAGGAGATCGACCCCGAGGATCTCGTCGACTCGGAAGTCGTGCGTTTCAAGTCCTTCGACGGGATGGTCATCCCGTCGATCTATTACAAGCCGCACCAGGCGACGGCGGCGAACAAAGTCCCGGCGCTCGTCTGGGTGCACGGCGGCCCCGGCGACCAGACCCGCAAGGGCTACAGCGCGACCATCCAGTACCTCGTCAACCACGGATACGCGGTCCTCGGCATCAACAACAGAGGGAGTTCCGGATACGGGAAGACGTTCTACACGGCCGACGATCGCAGGCATGGGAAGGAACCGCTGTGGGACTGCGTCGAGGGGAAGAAATACCTCGCGAGCCTTCCCTACGTCGACGGCGGCCGTATCGGCATCATCGGCGGGAGCTACGGCGGGTACATGGTCCTCGCGGCGCTCGCCTACAAACCGGAGGAGTTCGCGGTCGGCGTGGACATCTTCGGCGTCTCCAACTGGCTGAGGACGATCGAGAGCATCCCGAAGTGGTGGGAGTCCTTCCGCATCGCGCTCTATCAGGAGATGGGTGACCCCGAGAAGGACCGCGAGATGCTGCGGCAGATTTCGCCGGTGTTCCACGCGGACAAGATCCGGAGACCGCTGCTCGTCCTCCAGGGCGCGAACGACCCCCGGGTGCTCAAGGCCGAGTCCGACGACATCGTCGCGGCCGTGAAGAAGAACGGCGTTCCCGTGGAGTACATCGTCTTCCCCGACGAGGGCCACGGCTTCACGAAGAAGAAGAACCAGAT
This sequence comes from Thermoanaerobaculia bacterium, assembly GCA_035457525.1. Taxonomy (GTDB): domain Bacteria; phylum Acidobacteriota; class Thermoanaerobaculia; order UBA5066; family Gp7-AA6; genus Gp7-AA6. The sequence goes on from DATIBN010000164.1 coordinate 10,337, forward strand.
CGAGGGCTACGGCGCGATCCTGAAGTTCCTCGACAAGTACCTGAAGGGAGCGCCCGCCGCTCGAGCCGCGACGGCAGGCTGACGCCTGTGGAGATCCGGCGATGAAGACGACGCGGCGCCAGTTCGTGAAGACCGCAGGCGTGGGAGCGCTCGGCGCCGGCTTGATCCCGTCGCTCGCTCACGGCCGCGCGCCCGCGGTGTCGAGCGGCAAACCCTACGACGTCGCCGTCGTCGGCGCGGGCGTCTTCGGAGCCTGGATCGCCTACCGACTCCGGAAAGCGGGCCGCCGCGTCGCGCTCCTCGACGCGTACGGTCCCGGCAATGCCCGCTCGAGCTCCGGAGGGCAGACCCGGGTCATCCGCATGGGGTACGGCGATCAGGAGATTTACACGCGCTGGTCCATGCGATCGCTCGACCTCTGGAGGTCCCTCTTCGGCAAAGCGGGCCGCGCGTTCTTCCAGCCCTCCGGCGTCCTCTGGATGGCGCGCGGCGAGGACCCGCTGACGACGAAGACCCTGGCCGCGTTGAAGCGCCTCGGCGTGTCCCACGAGCGGCTCGAGCGCTCGGACCTCGAGCGCCGCTGGCCGCAGATCGACTTCGGCCCGATCACGTGGGCGATCCACGAGCCCCGCAGCGGCTTCCTGATGGCGTTCCACGCGGTCCAGGCCGTCGTGCAGTACGGGATGGCCGAGGGGGTCGAGTACGTGCCGGAAGCCGCCGCGCCGCCGTCGGGGAAAGGGCGACTCGCCTCGGTCGTGACCCGGTCCGGAAAATCCGTTTCCGCCGGCACGTTCGTCTTCGCTTGCGGGCCCTGGCTCCCGAAGATCTTTCCGGAGCTGCTCGGAGACCGCATCTTCCCCACCCGGCAGGAAGTCTTCTACTTCGGCCCGCCTCCCGGGGACACTCGCTTCGGCGCGGCCGAGATGCCGGTCTGGGTGGATTTCGCCGAGGAGATCTACGGCATACCGGACTTCAAGGGGCGCGGTTTCAAGGTGGCGCCGGATCGCCACGGCCCCGAATTCGATCCCGACACGGGCAGCCGCGTCATCACGCCCGAGACGCTCGCGGGCGTCCGCGAGTTCGTGGGCCGCCGGTTCCCCGGTTTGAAGGACGCGCCGCTCATCTCGAGCGAGGTCTGCCAGTACGAGAACACGTCCAACGGCGATTTCCTGATCGACCGCCATCCCGAACGCGAGAACGTGTGGCTGGTGGGCGGCGGGTCGGGCCACGGCTTCAAGCACGGTCCGGCGCTCGGCGAGTACGTGACGGCGCGGATCGTGGAGGGGGGCGCGGTCGAGGCCCGCTTCAGCCTCGCCACCAAGGAGAAGGTCCAGAGGCGGGCGGTCTACTAGCTCGGGCGGGGTTTCTTCGGTCGCCCGCGGCTCGCCGCCGCACGCTTCACAGCCGGACCGCTCTTCGCCGCGTCGCGCGCGGGCTCGCTTCCGCTGCGCGACTCGGCCGCCGGGGCGGGGGCGAAGAGCAGGCGGCGGCAGTGGGGACAGGAACACAGCGACTGGCCCCGCCGCACGAATCCCTCGAGCTGCGGCGGGATCCGCATGTAGCAGCCGCCGCAGTGCGCCCCGCGCACGAGCGCGACGACCGCGGGGCGGCGGCCCGCCCGGCCGAGATCGTCGTATGCGGCGAGGAAGTTCCCCGGAATCGCTTCCCGAAGTGCCGCCCGCCGGCCTTCGAGCGAGTTGGCGGCGCGCTTCGTGAGCTCGCTTTCTCCCGCGAGCCGGCGATCGACTTCGGAAAGATCCGTCAGGGCTCGCACGGTCTCTTCCATCGTCATCACCGCGCCGCGCTCGCCTCGGGTTCGAGCCGCCGCTCCTCGGCGGTCACGGCCCGGTCGATCGCCTCGGCGTCGGGAGCTTCGAGGACGGCCTTCGCGGCCTCCGGATCCGCGAACATCCGCGAGAGCTTCTGGAGCCACGGGAGGTAGAGCTCCTCGAACTTGAGGCCGAGGACGAAGAAGAGGTGGGTCGACAGACCGTCGAGCGCATCGAAATCGATCCCTCTTCGCGACCTCCCGAGAACCATGAACGGACGAACGACCTGCTCCGGGTTCCGGCGGAGCGCGTGCAGGAATGCGACGCCCCCCCGGGCGCTCGGCATCACGTTCTCCCGCTCGATGAGCGCACCCACGAACCACGTCTTGTCGCGGACGAGACCCAGGCGGGCGGCGAGTCCCGCCATCTCCTCGATCACCATGTTCTTGGTCACGGCCT
>DATIBN010000165.1:0-12549 GCA_035457525.1 Thermoanaerobaculia bacterium
GGGATGGAATCGTGACGCGGCTCGAGCACGCCGAAGGCGACCTCGTCGAGGCCGGGACCGTCCTCGCCGACCTCGACTGAGTCCCCTCTCCCCGCCACGCGGGGAGAGGGTCAGGGTGAGGGGTGCTCGGCGAGAGATAATCTTTCCCGATGCCCGATCCCCAGGAGTTCCCCTTCACGCGCCCGCATCTGGCCGACCGCATCACTGTCTACGAAGTCGGCCCTCGCGACGGCCTCCAGAACGAAGCGGAAAAGCTCTCGGTGGGGGATCGGGTGCGCTTCGTGGACCTACTGACCGAAGCCGGTCTGCCGGCCATCGAGGTCGGGTCGTTCGTCTCACCCTCTGCCGTTCCGCAGCTCGCGGACACGGAGGAGGTCTACCGCAGGATCCACGAGGCGAGCGGGGTCCGGTATCCGGCGCTCGTTCCCAACCTGCGGGGCCTCGAGCGCGCGATCTCGGCCGGCGTTCGCGAGATCGCCGTCTTCACGGCGGCATCGGAGACTTTCAACCAGCGGAACATCCACGCCGGCATCGACGAGTCGATCGAACGCTTCCAGCCGGTCGTCGCGCGGGCGCGCGAAGAGGGCATCCGCGTGCGCGGATACGTCTCGACGGCCTTCGGCTGCCCGTACGAGGGGGACGTCTCGCCGGACGCGGTTCGGGAAGTGACCCACAAGCTCCTCGACCTGCCGGTGGACGAGATCTCGATCGGCGACACGATCGGGGTCGCGACGCCGGCGGACGTGTACGAAGTGGTCGAAACGCTCTACGACTCCGGCGTCACCCGCGGCGTGCTCGCGTTGCACATGCACGACACGCGCGGCACGGCGCTCGCGAACGTCTACGCGGGACTCGAGTGCGGCATCACGACTTTCGACTCCTCGGCCGGAGGCCTCGGCGGTTGCCCCTACGCCCCCGGGGCGTCGGGGAATCTCGCCACGGAGGACCTCGTCTACATGCTGGAGGGTCTCGGCGTGGCGACCGGAGTCACTCTGCCGAAGGTCGTCGCGGCGTCCCGCTTCCTCGCGGGCGCGCTCGGGCGGCGGCCTCCGAGCCGCTACCTCGCGGCCGTCTGGGGGCAGGAAGTCGAGGTGCCGGTGGTCGGCGCCTGACGGAATCGCGCTTCGAGTCCGAATCTCCCGCGCTCGGGCGCCCCCGCGCCGAAATTGACAGGTCGGCGGGGGCGGCGTACCTTCATTCCGAAAACATGGAAAAGAGAGTCCTGATCGCGGACGACAGTCTGACCATCCAGAAAGTCGTCGAGCTCACCTTCGCCGACAGCAACTACCGGCTGACGTGCGTCTCCAACGGCCGCCTCGCGCTCGAGAAGGTCCGCGAGCAGGCGCCCGATCTGATCCTCGCGGACGTCGTGATGCCCGAGAAGAACGGCTACGAGGTCTGCGAGGAGATCAAGCGGAACCCGGCGACCGCGTCGATCCCGGTCGTTCTGCTCGCCGGGACGTTCGAGCCGTTCGACCGCGATCGCGCCCAGCGGCTCGGCTGCGACGCCATCGTCTCGAAGCCCTTCGACTCCCGCGAGCTCTTCCGGAAGGTCGAGGCGCTCATCGCGGCGCGGCCGCAGCCCGCCGAGACCCCCGCACCCGCCCCGTCCGTTGAACCGGAGGCGGCAGCCGCGCCGGCCTCTGCGGCGCCCAGCCCGTTCGACGCAGGGTTCGCCGAGGAGGACTTCACGGGCTCCATCCGGACGCTCCGCGCCGGCCGCGGGGAGCCGCTCGCCAACCTGTACGGCCCCGAGGACGTCGAGTCGGCCCTCGAAGCGTTCCGCGAGGTCGAGCCGACCGCGCGCGCGGCCGAGTGGCGCCCCGCCGCCGCTTCGACGCAGGATGTTCCCGCCGCGCGGATGACGCGCGAGTTCGGCGCGCGATTCGCCGACGAGGGCGCCGAGCCCGACGAGGCCGCCGAGCGTGACGAGCCGCTCATCTCGATCGCCTCCGATGACAGCCGCACGCAGCGCATCGACGTGTCGAGATTCCGGCGGGAGCGCACGACGGACGAGGTCGTCGAGCCGCTGCCCCCGTTGCCCGTGGAAGCCCCAACGGAGCGGGAGGCCATGCGTCCCGCGGAGATCGAGCCGCTGCCCGAGCCGGCGCGCGCGACGGCCCCGGTCGGAGCCGAAGCGCGCGAGCTCACGGATTCCGAGATCGACCGTCTGGCGGAGAAGCTCGCCGCGAAGATCGTCGAGAAGCTCTCCGACCGGATCGTCCGCGAGGTGGCCTGGGAGGTCGTGCCCGAGACGGCGGAGCTCGTCGTGCGCGAGCGGCTGAAGGAACTCGAGAGCGGCGTCGACTGAGCCCGGGCGGGATTTCGGGCCATGGGGATTCGCCAGAGGTCCCGCGTCCTGAAACGTCCCGCCCCGATGTGATAAGCAACTCCCCCTCTTATGCCGGAAGAAGAGCGCTCCGGGGCCGCGGACTCGGTCGGGGTCGCCGAGGACCTCTCGACGAAGCTCGAGAAGACGTTCGCCCCGGCGCAGTTCGAGGAGCGGTGGTACCGCACGTGGGAGGCGGAGGGCCGCTTTCAGCCGGTCGGTCCGCCGGGATCGCCGCGCTTCGTGATGGTCATCCCTCCGCCCAACGTCACGGGCCGCCTCCATATCGGCCACGCTTTCGGGCGAACGCTCGAGGACGTCCTCGCCCGCTGGAAGCGGATGCGGGGTCATCGGGTGCTCTGGGTGCCCGGCACGGACCACGCGGGTATCGCCACCCAGATGGTGATCGAGCGCCAGCTCGCGAAGGAAGGGATCAACAAGCGCGACCTCGGCCGCGAGAAGTTCGTCGAGCGCGTCTGGCTCTGGAAGCGTGAGGCCAAGGACAACATCCAGTCGCAGATCCGCCGGCTCGGGTGCTCGCTCGACTGGACGCGGGAGCGATTCACGCTCGACCCGGATCTCTCCCAAGCCGTGCGGCACGCGTTCGTCCGCCTCTACGAAGACGGGCTCATCTATCGGGGACGGTACGTCGTCAACTGGTGCCCCCGCTGCGGCACCGCGGTCTCGGACCTGGAGGTCGTCCACAAGGACGTCGACGGATCGCTCTACCGGATCCGATACGACGTGCCGGGCGTCGCGTCCGGGGCGGTCGTGGCGACGACGCGTCCCGAGACGATGCTCGGCGACACGGCGCTCGCGATCCACCCCGACGACCCCCGCACCGCGAAGTTCCGGGGAAAGACGGCGGTGCTGCCGATCGTCGGGAGGGAGCTGCCGGTCATCGAGGACGCGATCCTCGTGGACCGGGAGTTCGGGACGGGAATCGTGAAAGTGACTCCGGCGCACGACGCGAACGACTTCGCGGTGGGGGAGAGGCACGGTCTGCCGCAGGTCGTGGTCATCGGTCCCGAAGGAAAGATGACGGCGGAAGCCGGAGAATACGCGGGCCTCGACCGGCTGGAGGCGCGGGAGAAGATCGTCGGGCGACTCCGGTCCGAGAACCGCCTCGCCGGCATCGATCCCCACCGCCACTCCCTCGGCCACTGCCAGCGCTGCGACACCGTCATCGAGCCGTATCTCTCGACGCAGTGGTTCGTGAAGGTGAAGCCGCTCGCCGAACCGGCGATCCGAGCCGTCGAGTCGGACGAGATTCGATTCGTCCCCGAGATGTGGACCAAGACGTACTTCGAGTGGATGCGGAACATCCACGACTGGTGCATTTCCCGGCAGCTCTGGTGGGGACACCGGATCCCGGCGTTCACGTGCGCGAACGGCCACCTGACGGTGTCGGAGAAGGACCCCTCCACCTGCCCGAAGTGCGGCTCCTCGGAGATGGCGCAGGATCCGGACGTCCTCGACACCTGGTTCTCGTCCCAGCTCTGGCCGTTCTCGGTGTTCGGCTGGCCGAAGGAGACCGACGATTACCGGGAGTTCTATCCGACCGACGTTCTCGTCACGGGCTACGACATCCTCTTCTTCTGGGTTGCCCGGATGATCATGGCCGGGATCCACTTCACCGGGTCGGTCCCGTTCTCGACGGTCCATCTCCACGGCCTCGTCCGTCTCGCCGGCGCGAAGATGTCGAAGACGCGGGGGAACGTGATCGATCCGCTCGTCGCGATCGAGGAGTTCGGCGCGGACGCGCTCCGGTTTGCCTACGCGAGCTCCGCGACCGCCGGGACGACCGTGACGCTCGACTCCGAGCGTCTATCGGGATCCCGGAACTTCGCCACGAAAATCTGGAACGCGGCGAGATTCACGCTCTCCCAGATCCAGGGGAAACCGCGCGCCGAGACTTTCGAGGGGCGCGCGCTCACGCTCCCGGACCGGTGGATCCTTTCGCGGCTGTCCCGCACCGCGGCCGACGCGAACCGTTCTCTCGCCGACTTCCGGTTCGATGAGGCGGCCGCCATGCTGTACGGCTTCCTGTGGCACGAGTTCTGTGACGGCTACCTCGAGATGGTCAAGCCGCTCCTCTCCAGTCGCGACGGCGACGAGACGGCCGCGGAGACCGCGCGGGGAGTCCTGTATCGATGCCTCTCGGACTCGCTCGCGCTCCTGCATCCGTTCATGCCCTTCCTGACCGAGGAGGTCTGGGAGAAGCTGACCCGCCGCCCGGGAACCCTGATCGTGTCGCCGTATCCCATGCGCGATGCGGCCCTCGAAGATCCGCGTGCGGAGGCGGCCGTGGAGCGCCTGCGCGCGCTCGTGACTCGCGTGCGGAACTTCCGCGGGGAGCGGAAGGTGTCACCGACGGAGCCCGTGAGCCTCTGGATCGACGCCGACGAGGGCGCCGACGACGCCGATGGCTTGCGAGAGCTCGCGCCGCTCCTGCGTCACCTCGGCCGTCTCTCCGCGCTGACGTTCGGTCCGCCTCCGACCGGCGCGCAACGCGACGTCGTGTCCGGGGTGCCGATCGGTCTCGCCCTGCCGGCGGGCGCCGCCCACGCGGACCGCGCCCGGATCGAAAAGACGCTCGCGCAGCTCGATCGCGAGCTCGAAGAGCTCTCCGGAAAGCTCCGCAACCCCGCGTTCCTCGACAAGGCACCGCCCGACGTCGTCGCGAAGACGAGGCGCCGGCAGGCGGAGCTCGAGGAGCGGCGGGCGGCCCTCGGGAGCGCCGCTTTCGAATGAGCCGCCCGGCGGCGGCGAGTTCCGGGTTGCTCGGTTTCGCGGAGGGGACTCTCGATCCGGGTCGCTGGACCGTCTTCGAGAACGTCGCCTGCCTCGACTCGATCCGATCTTCCAACGATCTTGCCCGGGAACTCGTCGACTTCTACGTGCAGGAGGAGCAGGTCCTTCCTCCCACCGTCCTCGTTGCCGAGGAACAGACCCGCGCCCGCGGCCGGGGCGGCCGGGAGTGGAAGGCTCCGCGCGGCCGGGGGCTTTACCTGACGTTTCTTCGCAAGCTCGGCGGGAACGAACCAATCGCCGCCATCCCCCTCGCGGTGGCGCGGTGGGTCCGCGACGCGATCGCGGAAGGGGCGGGGCTGGAAGTCGGACTCAAGTGGCCCAACGACCTCTACGTCGGCGGGCGCAAGATCGCGGGCGTTCTCTCCGAGGCGCGCACCCAGGGGGAGGAGTCGTATCTCGCGGTCGGAATCGGCATCAACGTCCGGGGGGATCCGGCGGACCTGGGCGTTCCGAACGCCACCACGGTGGAGCAGGAGACGGGTCGCCGTGTCGGGCTCGCCCCCCTCCTCCAGGCGGTCATCGACCATCTCGACCGCGGATTCGCGCGCTCCGACTGGAGCCGCGAGATCGAGGATTGGCAGCGCGTTTCGGTCCACCGTCCCGGCGACGCCATGCGGGTGCGGAGCGGCGGCTCGGAAATCGCGGGCGAGTACCGCGGGCTCGATCCGTCGGGCTTCCTCAAGCTCGGGACCGGGAACGGCGAAACGATCGTCTCGAACGGGGAGCTGGTGAAATGGTGAAACATTCCGACAGACTCCTGGCCGTCGACGTCGGCAACACGAACACGGTCCTCGGGCTCTTCGAGGGTCGGGAGCTCACGGCGCACTGGAGGCTCACGACCCGGCGGGAGTCGACTTCCGACGAGATCGTCCTCTCGGTCCGAGGCCTTCTTGCGTCCGTGGGACACACGGGCGAGTTGCCGTTGGACGTCATCGTCGCGAGCGTCGTCCCGTCACTGAAGTTCCCGATGAAGCAGGCCCTCCGTCAGATCACGGGACGCGAGCCGCTCTTCGTCGAGCCGGGCATACGGACCGGGATGCCGATCCTCTACGACACGCCGCAGGAGGTGGGCGCGGATCGGATCGTCAACGCGGTCGCAGCGCACGCGCGGCTCGGCGGTCCGTGCATCGTCGTCGACTTCGGCACCGCGACGACCTTCGACGTGGTGACGGCGCGCGGCGAGTACGCCGGCGGCGTCATCGTGCCCGGCATCTCCATTTCCGCCGAGGCGCTGTTCGAGCGCGCCGCACGCCTGTGGCGCGTCGAGATCCGCCGGCCCGAGAGAGTCGTCGGCAAGACGACCGCGGCCTCGATCCAGTCGGGCCTCTACTTCGGGTACCTGTCGCTCGTGGACGGCCTGATCGACCGGATCTCCCGCGAGATGAACGCCTCGCCGCGTGTGATTGCGACGGGAGGCCTGGCCGAGCTCTTCGGCGGAGGCTCCGACAAGATCGAGACGGTCGACCCGCTGCTGACGCTCGACGGGCTCCTCCTCGTCCATGAGCGAAACCGAGGAGGATAGGAGCTACTACGCGGCGGGGGAGGCCGCGTTCATCGCGCGGCGCGGGACCCCGTTTCTGCTCTCCCCGAGGGACTACGCGCTCCTGAAGGAATGGCGCGCGCTCGGCATCCCGATCGAGGCGGTCGAGGCCGGGATCGACGAGGCGTTCACGCGCCGCGAGGAGCGCGGCGCGACGGGACGGATCAACTCGCTCTCCTACTGCCGCGACGCGGTCCTTTCGGCCTGGGAGCGCCGCGCGGAAACGGCGGTCGGCCGCGGATCCGGGCGGGACGGGCTCGAGACCGCGGATGCCGGGGCCCGGCTGGCGCGGCTGGCCGAGGCGCTCGACTCGGTGGCGCGCCTGCACCCGGAGCTCACCGACCGACTCGACTCGGCGGAGCGGTCGCTCGACCGGCTCGCAGCGTCGCGGAAGACCCCCGGCGAAGTCGAGGCGTCGCTCGCGCGGCTCGACCGTCGCCTGACCAACGAACTCGTCGAGGCTCTGCCGGCCGAGCGCCGCCGCCGCGTGGAATCGCGGGTCGAGGAGCTCCTCGCGAAGGCCCGGGTGAAGATGGACCGCGAGACGGAGGAAAAGACGCGCAAGGCGCTCACCCGACGGACGTTGCGGGAGGAGCTTGCCCTCCCCCGACTGACCCTGATTGGCGAATGACAGGTTCTCCTGTCGTTTTCCGCTTGTCGTCTCCCGTTTCCCGACAATAGTTATCGAGGTCCCGCCATCTCCCGATCGCGCCGCCGCGTCCACGTCTCCCGGCTCGCTCCCACCGGCGAGGGAATCTCGCGCGGCGAGGACGGCGTGGGCTTCGTCGCTGGAGCACTGCCGGGCGAGGAGGTCGAGGCGGAGGTCGAGGAAGTTCGCCGCAACTTCTGGCGCGGGCGCGCCGTGGAGGTCCGGACCGCGTCGAAGAACCGGACACTCGGTCCGGCGGAAGTGTGCCCCGGCTGCGACTGGGGCCACTTCGATCTCGCCGTCGCGCGCGAGGCGAAGCGGGACCTCTTTTTCGAGACGATGCAACGCATCGGAAAGTTGCCTCCGCGGATCTTCGGCGCGCTCCCGATCGTGCCCTCCCCGCCGGGACACCGCATCCGCAACCGGTTCCACGTCGCCGGCCGCGGGGAGGCGCTGGTGATCGGCCAGTTCGCGGCGCGGACGCATCGGGTCGAGTCGGTTGCGGGCTGCCGCGCCCTGACTCCCGGGACGGCCGCGATTCTCCCGGCCGTTCGCGACGCGCTCGCGAGGACCGCCGCCGCGGTTTCGGAGGTGGCCACGCTCGAGGACGCCGGAGGCGAGCGTCGTCTCGCTCGAGTGGCGCTCTCCGACGGCCCGAAGCGGCAGGCGCGTCGCGACGCCGAAGCGGTCGTCGGAACGCTGGCGCCGCTCTTCGCGGGCGTCCGAGTCGTGGACCACGAGGGAAAGCTGCTCGGCGAGGCAGGAGAGGCGCGCCTCGCGATCGAGGCCGGTGGCCGCGTCTTTCTCGTCTCGGTCGACACGTTCTTCCAGGGCAACCGCCACCTCGCGGGCCGGCTGCTCACCGACGCCGCCGAGGCGACCCGCGGGACGCCGGGCGACGCACTCGACGCCTTCGGAGGCGTCGGGCTCTTCGCGGCGGCACTGCTCGACTCGGGCCACGACGTCGTCTCGGTGGAAGGAAGCCCCTCGGCCGCTCGGGACGCGGCGAAGACGCGGCGGACCTGGCCCGACGCCGCGCGCTGGAGGATCGTTCCCTCGTCGGTCGCGGACTACCTTTCGTCGTCTCCCCGCCGCTTCGACGTCGTGGTCGCCGATCCGCCCCGCGCGGGGCTCGCGCGAATCGCACAGCCGCTCGCCGCGCGCGCCCGGCGGGAGTTCGTGTACGTCTCCTGCGATCCCGCGACGCTCGCGCGGGACTTGCGCCCCCTGCTCGACGAGGGATTCGAGGTCACGGACGCGCGCCTCTACGACCTCTTTCCCCTGACCCACCGGGTCGAGGCGGTCGTCACGCTTCTCCGCGGCGCCCGCGACACGGCCTGATCGGACCCGTCGTCCGGAGCGGGCGCGCGCCGGCGCTGCCGGCGACGTTCGGGCTCGTGGCCGGCATTGCGCTCGGCGCGGCCGCGACGAGCGGGGAGGCGGGCGCGCTCACCGTCGCGGCTCTCGCGGGGGTGCTGGCGATCGCCCGGCTGGTCCAGGAGCGAAGGGGAACCGTGACGGCGGCCGCGGGGATCCTCGCCTGCGCGGCCGCCGGGTTCGCCGAAGGGCGGCTGGCGATTGCGCGTCCTTCCGAAGCCGCCCGCCGCGCCTTCGCCGGATTGCCGGCGAACCCCGACCGGGCCGACCGGGTCGAGGGAGTGCTCGTCGACTTCTGGAGCGACGCGCCGCCGCGCGCTCGGGGGAGGCTGCGCGCCGATCGGCTCCGCGTCGCCCGCGAGTGGCGGCCCTTCCGGGCTGAGGTCTTCCTCTTCGTCTCCGGAGCCGGGGCGCCGGAGCGTGCAGCCGGCCGCGGCGACCGCGTCTCGATCGTCGGTCACCTGCGTCGCGAGGACGTGCCGGCTTCCGACCGCGACGTCACGCTGCCGTGGACGCGGTACCGCCTGTCGGTCAAGAGCGCGCTCCAGATCCGGCGTGAGGGCGCCACCCTTCTCACACTGCTGTCGCTCCCGAACCGGGCGCTCGACGCCCGACTCCCGCCGCCGGGGTCTCAGGGACCGTGGTTCGACCGCAACGTGCGCGGCCCGCTCGCCGCCCTGCTTCTCGGGAGGACGTCGCAGCTCGACCGTGGCATGGTCGCGCGCTATCGCCGGGGCGGGCTTTACCATCTCCTCGTCGTGTCGGGTCTCCATGTCGGTCTCGCGGCCGGCCTCGTCGTCGGGGCGCTCGCGCTCCTGCGCGTGGGAGGGAAGCGCCGTGACGCCACCCTGTTCGCCTTCGTGTTCCTGTTCGTGCTGGTCGGAGGAGCCAACGCGCCGGCCGTGCGGGCGGGGCTCGTCGTGACGGTGTTCCTCGCGGCCCGCCTGCTCGAACGGCCCATCGGGGCGGGCCAGGCGGCCGGCCTTTCGGCGATCGTCCTCTTCGTTTCGGATCCGCGCCAGGTCTGGTCGCTCGGGGCGGTTCTCACGTTCGCGGCGGTCGCGGGTATCGCCCTCGCGACCGAACCCATCCGGAGCCGCCTGCCGGCGCGGCCCGGCGCCGTCTTCTCCGGGCTCGCGACGACGTTCGCGGCGCAGTGCGCGACGGCGCCCGTCGTCTTCTGGCGCTTCAACGTCGTCTCGGCCGGCGCCTGGCTGACGTCGCCTCTCGCGATTCCACTGTCCGCAGCGCTGATCGCGCTGGGCGCGGTCGTCCTCGCGCTCTACGCGCTCGGGCTGCCGGCGGACGCGCCGGCGCATCTCTTCGGCCTCGGCTCCCGCGCGCTCGAGACACTTGCCGATCGCGCCTCGGGCCTCGCCGTGCTCCGACCGACACCGCCGCTGGCGGCGATGGTCACCGTCGGGGGGGCGACCCTGCTCGCGGCGTCCGGGCCGGTCCGCCTGCGGCTGCCGGCAGGCGCTCTCGCGGTCGCGATCTTTCTCGCGTTCGCGTTCCGGCCGGGGCCGGCCGGGCCGCGTCGGGGCTTCTCGGTGGAGGCGCTCGACGTGGGGCAGGGCGACGCGATCCTCGTCCGGTGGAACCGCCGCGCCGTTCTGGTGGACGGCGGCGGGCCCTTCGACCTCGAGGCCGCGGACTTCGGCCGCACACGCCTCCTTCCGAAGCTCCTCGACCGGGGCGTCACGCGCCTCGACGCGATCGTCGCGACGCATCCGCACCCCGACCACGCGCTCGGGCTCATCGCGATCCTCGAAGAGCTTCCGGTCGGCTCGCTCCATCTCTCGGCCGGGCGCGACGAGGGGAGCCTGTTCGCGCTCCTCGCCCGGACCGCGGCCGCGGCCGGAGTGCCCGCGTCTGCGCTCGAGGCGGGCGACGTCCTCTCGTGGGGAGACGCGAAGCTCTTCGTTCTCCACTCCGGGGGCCGCCTCCGGAAGAACGACGCCACCAACAACCAGTCGGTCGTCGCGACCTTCGAGCGGCACGGGCGGCGCGCTCTCCTGACCGGCGACGCGGGCGCGCCGACCGAGCGTGACCTCGCCGACCGCGGCCTCCTCGCTCCCGCGGACCTTCTCAAGGTGGGACACCACGGGAGTCGAACGTCGACGACGGAGCTCCTGCTCGAACGTGTGCGGCCGCGGGTCGCTCTCCTCTCCTGCGGCCGGGAGAACCGGTTCGGGCATCCGGCCGGCGTGACGCTGCGGACGCTCGCCCGGTACGGCGTCCCGACTTTCCGCACCGACCGACTCTCCGACGTCCGCGTCGAGCTCGCGCCCGAGGCGACGCGCCTGCGCTGGCGGGGGATCGAGTGACGGAGAAGAGCGCCGAACGCCCGCCCCTCGCGAGCGCGGACCGCCCGCCGCTGCTGGTCATCTTCGGGCCGACGGCCGCCGGGAAAACGGAGATCGCGGAGGAAGTCGCGCGCCGGCGGTCGGGGGAGATCGTGTCCGCCGACGCTTTCGCCGTCTATCGCGACTTCGATGTCGGCACGGCGAAACCGACCCGGGAGCGCCGCGCCGAGATCCCGTATCACCTGATCGACGTCGCGGACCCATCCGAGACGTTCTCGGCCGGACGGTGGGCGGGCGAGGCGCGCCGCGCCGTCGAGGGGATCACGGAGCGTGGCCGCCTCCCGATCGTCTGCGGGGGCAGCGGCTTCTACATCTCCGCGCTTTTGGACGGCCTGCCGCCGGGGGAGGCGCGGGATCCCGGCCTGCGGGAACGCCTGGCCGCATGGGGGAAATCGCATGGACCGGCGGCCGCGCATCGGGTTCTGGAGGTGAACGATCCGGTCTCCGCCTCGCGGATCCCCGTCGGAAACCTCCGATACACGCTGCGCGCTCTGGAGATCCTCCTCGTCACCGGCGCCCCCGCCTCGGCACGCTCGGCGGCGCCGGATCGGTGGGCCGACCGCTGGCGCGTCATCAAGGTTCTGGTCGAGCCGTCGCGCGAGGACCTCTATGCTAAGATCGAAGAGCGGGTCCGGGGAATGCTGGATGCGGGGTGGGACAACGAGGTCCGGCAACTCATCCAGCGCGGGCTTTCCCTCGAATCGAACGCGTTTGGCGGCATCGGTTATCGCGAGGTGGCCGGCTGGATTTCAGGTCGCGCGGAAAGGGAGCAGACCCGGAGGGAGATCGTGGCGGCCACCCGGCGCCTCGCCAAGCGCCAGAAAACGTGGTTCGCCCGGCAGCGGGACGTCGTGAGGACGACGCCCGGCGAGGCACTCCCGGCGATCCTCCATTTGCTCGACCGCCGCGTCGAGACGGAGAGAGGCGGATGAACAAGACCCCGATCAACGTCCAGGACTCCTTCTTCTACAACCTTCGGAAGGACAACACGGAGATCACGGTCCGGCTGACCTCGGGAGAGGAGCGGATGGGACGGCTGCGGCGGTTCGACAAGTTCGCTCTGGTTCTCGAGGTGGACGGCCACGAGGAGATGATCTACAAGCACGCGATCGCTTCAATCCGAGCGGAGACCCTCCCGCCGACCTCGTGAGAAAGCCTCGACCGGCCGCCTCGCCGACGCGACGAAGGCCGGACCTCCCGCGTTTCGCCCGGACTTTCCTCCCCCTCGCCGGCGCCGCGATCCTCTTCACTGCGGCATGCGCGAGCTCGGGCGCGGCCGGTGGCGGCTCCGTCGCCCGGAGAGCCGACCAGTTTCCGCTCGACCCGCGCGAGGAGCTGACCGGGCCCTTTCCCGAAGGCGTCGCCAGCGGCTGGGAAGCGCTCGTCGCCGGCGATCCCGCGGCGGCCGAGGCCGAGTTCCTGCGGGCGCGCGCGACGCGGCCGTATCTGGCTGCGGAGATCGGACTCATCGAGG
>DATIBN010000166.1:0-4750 GCA_035457525.1 Thermoanaerobaculia bacterium
GTACGCGAGCATGTCGTAATACGACTCGGGCGAGCCGAGGCCGTAAATGCACGAGACCGACGCGACGACGATCACGTCCCGCCTCTCGAAGAGCGCCTTGGACGCGGAGAGGCGGAGCTTGTCGATCTCCTCGTTTCTCGACGTCTCCTTCTCGATGTACGTGTCGGTCTGCGGGATGTACGCCTCGGGCTGGTAGTAGTCGTAGTAGGAGACGAAGTACTCGACCGCGTTCTCGGGGAAGAAGCCGCGGAACTCCTGGAAGAGCTGGGCCGCGAGCGTCTTGTTGTGGGAGAGGACGAGCGTGGGCCGGTTCACCGCTTCGATGACCTTCGCCATGGTGAACGTCTTGCCGGAGCCCGTGACGCCGAGCAGCACCTGGTCGCGCCGCCCCTCGCCGATCCCCCGGACGAGGTGCTCGATCGCCTGGACCTGGTCCCCCTGAGGCGTGAAATCCGTCTTGAGCCGGAACCGGCCGCCCGCCCGTGCCTGCGCCTCGAGGTAGGAAAATGGCTTCGCGGTCGTACGGCCGGGGGAAGCGGGCTTCGGCTGCGAACCGGGCCGCGGGCTCAAGGGACCGGCGTGGCTTCGACCGGAGGCGGCGTCGCCCGGGGAGGCGCTTCCCGCGCTCCGGCTCCCCCCGCCGCCGCCTCGCGAAAGACCCGCGTGAGCTCGAGCACCTCGTCCCGGGGAACTTCGCGCCCGAGCTTGACCGTGTAGCGGACCCGGTCGAGGTCCTCGCGGCGCACCCGTCCCGCCTCCAGCGCCGTCCGGAACTCCGAGTACGCCGACTCGAGCGCCGCCTTGTCCTCCGCGGTGACGTCGGCGGCGTAGCGGTCGCGGATCCTCTCCATCAAGAGGTCGGTCACGGCGCCCGGCTTCTTCTGAACGTAGATCCCGAGCGCGACGAGGCACACGACCACGAGGACAGCCGCGCCGCCGCAGCCGAGTAGAGCTCCCTTCCAGCAGCCGCGGTTTGCAGGAAGCCCGGCCGGAGCGGGCTCGATGGGAGGCGCCGTGCTCACGAGCCTCCGGCTTATAGCATACGAAGCGGCGATGCCTCAAAATGGCCGCGTGATCAAGGGAAGAAAGGCCGTGATCGCGCTGGCGCCGCTCTTGGCGGCAGGCTTGCTCGGCGCCGTTGCCGGCTCTGCCACCACGAGCTTCGTGCGGGTCCCCCGCGTCTCCGAGCTCGAGACCTATCGCCCCGACATCATCACGGAGATCCGGGGAACCGACGGCTCGACGATCGCGCGGTACGCGATCGAGAGACGGATCCTGGTGTCCCGCGGCCAGATCCCGGCCGTGCTCCGCAACGCGATCATCGCGACCGAGGACAAGAACTTTTTCCGGCACGGGGGCGTCGACGTTCAGAGGACGGCCTCGGCTCTCCTCGCCAACCTCCGGCAGAAGAGCTTCGCGCAGGGGGGCTCGACCCTGACGCAGCAGCTCGCCCGGGCGATCTTCCTCTCTCCCCGCAAAACGATCTCGCGCAAGATCAACGAGGCGTTCGTCGCCTTCGAGATCGAGCGGCGCTACTCGAAGGAACAGATCCTGACGATGTACGCCAACGAGATCTATTTCGGCCACGGCAACTACGGGGTGGAGGCCGCGGCGCGGTACTACTTCGGAAAGAGCATCAAGGACCTGACGCTCGCCGAAGCGGCGCTCCTCGCCGGGATCGTGCAGCGGCCGGAAGACCAGTCGCCCTTCCGGAACGCCACCCAGGCGCGGCGGCGTCGCGCGACGGCGCTCGCGCGGATGCGGGCCGAGGGATACATCACCGAGTCGCAGGAGAGAGCGGCCAATGGCGAGCCGCTGCCGAGGAGCCCCTCGCTCGAGGAGTCGATCGTCGGCCCTTATTTCTGCGAGGAGATCCGGCAATATCTGGAACGGACGTACGGCGAGCAGGAGCTCTACCGTCGGGGCCTGCGGGTCGAATCGACTCTGGATCCGCAGATCCAGAGGTGGTCCGACGAGGCGCTCGGTTGGGGTCTCCGGAGGCTCGCCCGGCGTCACGGCTTCCGCAAACCGCGAAACCTGATCGACGAGGGTTACACCGACCTCGAGGCCTTCGTGGACCCGTCCTGGGAGACGATGTCCAGCGGCGGAGGCGCGGTCCGGGGAGTCGTGGTCTCGGTCTCCCGTTCCGGCGCGGAGATCAAAGTCGGCCGCCGGGTCCTGCCCCTCGCGCCGGCCGGGTTCGCGTGGACGACTGCCAAGGACCCTTCGAAGATCCTCCATCGCGGCGATCTCGTCACCGTCACCATCGATCAGAAGAAGGACGGCTCCGAGTCACTTTCGCTCGAGAACGACCCGAAGGAAGAGGGCGCCGTGCTCGTGATCGAGAACGCCACCGGCGCGGTGCGCGCGATGTCGGGGGGCTACGACTGGTCCCGCTCCAAGTTCAACCGCGCGACGCAGGCGCTCCGCCAGGCGGGGTCGACGTTCAAACCCTTCGTCTACCTCGCCGCTCTCGAAGCCGGGTACACGCCGTCCGACACCGTCTTCGACGGCCCCATCTCGATCGTTTTCGACCCGCGCCAGCCGCCGTATCGGCCCACCAACTACGACGGGCGCTTTCGCGGAATCGTCACGCTCCGGCGGGCGCTCGAGTACTCCTACAACGTCTCGGCGGTCCGGGTCTCCGAGATGGTGGGGCGCACGCACGTCATCGAAGCCGCGCACCGGCTGGGGATCCGCCAGAAACTCTCGCCGTATCCCTCGATCGCGCTCGGCTCTTTCGAGGTCACGCTGGCCGAGATGACGTCGGCTTTCTCGGTCTTCGCCAACCAGGGGCTCGCCTTTCCCATGTACCTGTTCGACCGGATCACCGACGCGAACGGCGACCTGCTCGAGCAGACACTGCCCGACGCGCGCGAGGTCGCCAGCCCGACGGCGGCATTCCAGCTCCTCCAGATGATGAAGGGCGTGACACAGCGGGGCACGGCGGCATCCGCGGCGCGGTTGAAACTGAACCTCGCCGGCAAGACGGGAACCACGAACGACTGGACGGACGCGTGGTTCATCGGGATGACCCCGCGCTACACGATCGGCGTCTGGACCGGCCACGACCAGAAGACGATCAGCCTGGGCCGCGGGATGGATGGGGCCCACGCGGCGCTGCCGATCTGGATCCGTGTCGTCGAGCGAATGAAGGAAGCCGGACGGATCGACGAGAAAGAGGACTTCGACGCCCCGCCGAACGTCGTGTTCACCGCCGTGGACTACGAGACGGGCCTGAAGGCCACCCCGCAAAGCCCCCGTCCCATCCTGGAGACGTTCGTCTCCGGCTCGCAGCCGACCGAGGAATACGACTCGCGCTGGCAGGAGATCACGCGGCTCCCCTGGTCGTTGCAGCGCTCGTTCTACCTTCCGAAGAAGGGGGAAACGACCGAGTCCGCGCCTCCGCCCGGCGGGGCGCCGCCGGCGCCGACGCCGGCCCCGCGACCCGTTCCCTAGAGACGAATCGAGCCCGGCCTCGGATTTGCGTATCGGTCGGCGGGTGTCGCCCAGCGTTCAAGATGCCGGACCACGAGGGAAAGGGTAAGGAGAGGAAGATGAAAAGACTCGCCGTGACCATGCTTCTCGTTTTTGCGGCCGCGGTGTCTCTCGCCGAGAGCGGCGCCGCCGCCTCCGGCGCCCCGACGACGGCAACCGGCCGCGTCGAAAGCCGCGTTTCGTTGTCGCCGGCCTTAGCGTCCGTCCCCGCGGTCTGCACCCCCAGCAATACCGCACTCTGCGCGAACAACGGGCGGTTCGAGGTGCAGGTCGTCTTCAGCGCCCCCAACCTCGGGATCACGAACCAGCCGGCCCAGGCGGTTCCGATGACGAGCGACACCGGCCACTTCTGGTTCTTCTCGCCGAACAACGTCGAGCTCGTCGTCAAGGTCGTCGACGGACGCGCGTTCAACGGTTTCTTCTGGGTGTTCTACGGCGCCCTGTCCGACGTCGCGTACACGGTGACGGTCACCGATACGGCGACCGGCGTCATCAAGAGCTATTCGAACCCGGCGGGGACGCTCGCGAGCGTCGCCGACACGGCGGCGTTCTCCGGCGGTCCGAGCTGCACGTACACCGTGGGCGCGGCGTCGCCCGCTTCGTTCGGTCCCGCCGGAGGTACGGGCACGGCGACGGTCGCGACGCAGGCCGGGTGCTCCTGGACCGCCGTCAGCAACTCGCCGTTCGTCACGATCACCAGCGGCGCCTCGGGCACCGGCAACGGGACGGTCACCTTCTCGGTGGCGGCAAACGCCTCGGGGACGTCCCGCAACGCCACCCTGACGGTCGCCGGTGAAACCCTGGCGATCACGCAGTCGGGCGCGGCTCCGGGTCAGTTCGACGGGAGCTGGAGCGGCACGACCTCGCAGGCGTGCGACCCGGAAGACGGGCCGGCGCACCTCTGCGCCCTGACGTGGGTGGTCTCCAACAACGCCATCGTGCGGCTCCAGATCGGTTTCGCCGGGCCGGCCTGCGGCGTTCCCGACGCGTTCACGACGATCCAGCTCGATCCGCCGCAGCCGATCACGGGCAGCAGCTTTCAGATCGCGACGACCGTGACCGCGTCGCCGGGGGTCTCGGCGGCGATCACGCTGAACGGCTCCTTCGTCAACTCTTCGTCCTCGACCGGGAGCGGCTCCGTCCGGCTGACCACGTCTTCGCCGCAGCCCAACTGCAGCACCACGAGCCCGATCTCGTTTACCACGGCTCGAAACTAGCGCTTTTGCCCCCGCGGCCGGTTCCCCGTCGGAGC
>DATIBN010000167.1:0-5413 GCA_035457525.1 Thermoanaerobaculia bacterium
CCCGTGCCGCCGCAGAGCGGGCAGGTTTCGGAAACGACGTCCATGCCCGCGATTGTAAGCCGCGCCGGGAAGCCTAGTTTTCCGGCAGTCCCGCTTCGATGAGCACCCGCCGGCGCCGCGGGCCTTCGAGATAGCGCTTCAGGTCCGCGAGCCTCTCGTCCCACCCGGAGCCCGCGATTCCGCGATAGCGATCGTACGCGGGTCCCGCGTCGGGGATCGCCTGCTCGACGGTGACGAGACAGGAGCCGTCCTGCTCCACGAACGTCAGCACGAACGAGAGTCCCTCCAGCGGCTCCTCGGCCCGCATCTCGTAGGAGATGTCGCGGACGGCCAGCCGCTGGCCCGGCTCGTAGGTCTCGATCTTGCCCATGATCGTCGCCTGCGTGCCGCCCCGGTCGTCCGTGAATCCGACCGCCCAGTTGCCCCCCTCGCGCCGGCCGACGAGCGCGCCCTCGCACCACCAGGACAAGAGCTCCGCCACGCGCGTGAACGCGTCGAACGCGTCCGACGCGCTCGTCTCGATCGAAACGGAGCGGACGATGGGTTCCATGGCGCCATGGTAACGCGAGGGAGGGCGCTCGTATTCGTCGGCCACGCCGGCGGACTCTCGACCTTGGACTAACATGCCGCGCCCATGAACGGCGCGCTGTCTCTCGAGTCCGTCCGGTCCGGGATCGCCGCGGCCCTGGGCGACGCGTCGCAGCGGCTCTGGGGCGCGCGCCTCGAGCGCGTCACCCTCGAGCGCCCGCCGTCACTGGCGATGGGCGACCTCGCCTCGCCGGTCGCGTTCGATCTCGCGAAGACGCTGCGCAAGGCTCCGCGCGCCATCGCCGCGGAGCTCGCGGCGGCGGTCGCGCTGCCCGAAGGGGTGCGCGAGTCACGCGTCGAAGGGGGCGGCTACCTCAATTTCTCGCTCGACCGCGGGCGCTTCGTGGAGGCGATCGCCGCCGGGGAACCCGCACCGGCGCCCGACCGGCCGGGGAAGTTCGTCGTCGAACACACCAACATCAATCCGAACAAGGCAGCCCACATCGGGCACCTGCGCAACGCCGTCCTCGGCGACGTCCTCGCGCGCACGCTCACGTTCCTCGGCCACCCGGTCGAGGTCCAGAACTACCTCGACGACACGGGCGTGCAGGTCGCCGACGTCGTCGCGGGGCTGCAGCACCTCAAAGGCGTGAGGTCCGCCGAAGACGTGCGCCGCGCGGCGGCCGGCGGGCCGCTTCCGGACGGCTCCTCGCACCCCAAGGGCCTGGCCTATCTCTGCTGGGACGTCTACGCGGATGTCGCGAGGGTCTACGAGGAGGACGAGGCGGCACGCGGTTGGCGGGCAGAGGTTCTTCATGCGATCGAGGCCGGCGGCAACGAGACGGCGCGCATCGCGGAGGTGCTGTCGGAGGCGATCGTCTCGGCGCACCTGGCGACCATGGGGCGGCTGGGCATCCCTTACGACCTGCTGCCGCGCGAGAGCGACATCCTCCGGAAGCATTTCTGGAGCCGGGCGTTCGAGCTCCTGAAGGACTCCGGCGCCGTCGTCCACGAGACGGAGGGGAAGCACGCGGGGTGCTGGGTCCTTCGCCTCTCCGACTCGCCCGAGTTCGCCGGGATGGAGGAGCCGGACAAGATCCTCGTCCGCTCCAACGGCACCGTCACCTATACCGCGAAGGACATCGCGTACCAGCTCTGGAAGTTCGGGCTGCTCGGCATCGACTTCGACTACGAGCCCTTCCGGCCGGACTGGAACTCGGGGTCGGTCCGGGAGGAGGACGTCGCTCGCGAGGTCCGGGAGCATCCCCTGTGGCGGACCGCGCACGCGGGCGGAGCCGCCGACCACCCCGAGTTCGGGCACGCGACGACGGTCGTCAACGTGATCGACGTGCGGCAGTCGTATCTGCAGAAAGTGGTCCGGGAAGGCCTCCGGGTCCTGGGTTACCCGAGCGAGGCCGAAAGGAGCGTCCATTTCTCCTACGAGATGGTCGCGTTGACGCCGCGCGCCGCGCGGGACCTCGCCGAGCGTTTCCAGGAGGAGTACCGCCTCTCCCCCGAGGACGAGAAGAAGCCGTTCGTGGAGATGTCGGGAAGGAAGGGACTCGGCGTCAAGATCGACGATCTGGTCGAGCTCCTGCTCGAGCGGTCGCGCCGAGAGA
This sequence comes from Thermoanaerobaculia bacterium, assembly GCA_035457525.1. Taxonomy (GTDB): domain Bacteria; phylum Acidobacteriota; class Thermoanaerobaculia; order UBA5066; family Gp7-AA6; genus Gp7-AA6. The sequence goes on from DATIBN010000167.1 coordinate 2,148, forward strand.
TCGCGTCGCGCCGAGAGGCCGCCGACGACGCCGCGGAGCAGGACGCGCGCGCGATCGCCGTCGGCGCGCTGCGCTACTTCCTGCTGAAGTTCGGGAAGAACAAGCTGATCGCCTTCGACTTCGAGGAAGCCTTGAACTTCGAGGGGGACACCGGGCCATACCTCCAGTATTCGCTGGTCCGGGCCGACAACATCTTCCGCAAGCTCGCGGAGCGCGGCCTCGCCGAAACGGGCGTCGCGGGCCCGCTCCCGCGGGAGGGATGGGACGACGACCTCTGGGCTCTCGTCCTCGACGCCGCTGCCATCCCCGAGGTCGCGGAGCGAGCCGTCGATTCGCTCGAGCTCTCGACCGTGGCCCGGCACGCGTTCGGGCTCGCGCAGTCCTTCAACCACTTCTACCACCGCCAGCCGATCGTCAGCGAGTCGGACCCCGAGGTCCGCGCGCGCCGCGTCGCAGTCGCGAAGATCTTCCGCCGCTCGATGTCGCGTCTCCTGGGACTCCTCGGGATCCCGGAGCCGGGGAGGATGTAGGCATGGAAATCCGGAAGGTGAACCTGACCGAGAAGTTCGACCTCTTCCGAGAACACTGGAGCCCGAAGATCGCAGGCGAGGTGAACGACACGTACGTGAAACTCGTGAAGTTCCGCGGCGACTTCGTCTGGCACCGGCACGAGGCCGAGGACGAGATGTTCTTCGTGATGAAGGGCCGTTTCACGATGCGACTGCGGGACGGCGACCTCGTCGTGGAAGAAAACGAGTTCGTGATCGTTCCGAAGGGCGTGGAGCACTGCCCCGTCGCCGCCGAGGAGGCCTGGGTCCTCCTGTTCGAGCCGAAGACGACCTTGAACACCGGGAACGTCCGCGACGAGAGGACGATCGAGAAGCTCGATCGGATCTGACCTTCCCTCATGGCGAACCCCGCGCGCCGCCTGCCCGACAACGTCCCCGGCGACTTCTACGTGGACGAGACGTGCATCGACTGCGACACGTGCCGCCGCATCGAGCCCTCCGTCTTCGTGGAGGGCGACTCTTTCTCCTACGTCGGCCGTCAGCCCGGCAGCGACGCCGCCCGGCAGCGCTCCCTCATGGCGCTCGTCGCGTGCCCGACCGGCTCGATCGGGACCGTCTCGCGGGCCGACGCCCGCCCGGCCATCGCCGCCTATCCCGAGTTGGTGGCCGAGAACGTCTCGTTCTGCGGGTTCACGTCGCCCGATTCCTTCGGCGCGTGGAGCTGGTTGATCGAACGCCCGGAAGGAAACGTCCTCGTGGACTCCCCGCGCGCCGCGAACCCGCTCATGACCGGGATCGAGCGGCGGGGCGGCCTGTCACTCCTCTTCCTCACGCACAAAGACGACGTCGCCGATCACACCGCGATCGCGAAGCGATTCGGCTGCGAGCGCGTGCTCCACGAGCGCGACGTCACCGCCGGCACGAGAGCCGTGGAGCGCAAGCTCACGGGAGACGAGCCGGTCGGGCTCGCCGACGACCTGGTCGCGATCCCGACGCCGGGCCACACCCGCGGGCATGCCGTGCTCCTCTACCGGGAGAAGTTTCTCTTCACCGGCGACCATCTCGCATGGTCCCCGCGGCGCCGGGCCCTGACCGCGTTCCGCGACGCCTGCTGGTACTCGTGGAGCGAACAGATCCGCTCGATGGAGAGGCTGCTCGACTTCCGCTTCGAGTGGGTCCTCCCGGGCCACGGCTGGCGATACCATGCGGAGTCGGCGGATCGAATGCGCGAAGAGCTCGCAGGCTGCATCGATTGGATGAGGACGAGGTGACCCCTCTCTTCTGGCTCGGCCTCGCGGTGGTGGTCGGAGCGCTGGCCGCGCTGACCGGGCTGAAGCCGAAGGGGACGAGGCCCGTCTCGAACACGCGCCTCATGGGCGTGGCGCGCTTCGTCCTGATCGTGATGGTCCTGGTGTTCCTCTACCTCGCGTATCGGGGGTACTCCGCCCGCTAGGAGATCTCCAGACCGCGCGTCTCCGCCCGCACGTCCAGGACCGTTCCTTCACCCAGCAGCCCCAGCGCCTCGCGCACCTCCGCGGTGCGCTCCGCCGGCGAGAGGAACACGACGCAACCTCCCCCGCCCGCGCCGCACGCCTTTCCGCCCCAGGCGCCGGCGCCGAGCGCGGCCGCGATTGCCTGCTCGATGATCGGCGAAGAGACCACGGGCGCGAGATCGCGCCGCGCGGCCCACTCGTCCCTTAGGGCCACCCCCATCGCCGGAAAGTCCAGCGTGACGGCCGCCGCGGCCATCCGGCGGGCCGCATCGGCGATGGCGTCGAGGGAGCGAGCGACGCCTTCGTCGCCCTCGAGCCTCCGCCGGAAGACCTCCCAGTTGTTCATGCCGGACGAGTGGGACGCTCCCGTGTCGAAGAGGGTCAGGTGGCGCTCCCAGACGTCCGGATCGACGTCGCGCCGCTCCGGTACGGTTCGGCCCGTCTCGAAGCGGAGGCAGTGCAGCCCGCCGCCGAACGCGGGGTAGTAGTCCTGCACGCCGGCGGGTTTCCCGAGCACGCGCGTCTCGACGTCGCGGACGAACTCGACTCCCCCCGATCCGTTCAAAGACCTTCCCGCCGTTTGCGCGAGCGCCGCCGCGGTGGCGACGGCGAGCGCAGAGGAGCCGCCGAGCCCGGAGCCGAAAGGAACGCCCGACCGGAACTCGACGTCGACGCCGCCATCGGGCGCAAGCTCCTCGACGAGCGCTCCGACGAGGGAGGTGCGGGCATCGGAGAGGAGCTCGGAGGCGGTGTCGACGATGACGTCCACGCCCCGGTCCGGGGCGGAGAGACGGATCCCCGCTTTACGCCGGCGGACCCGGCAGCCCGCCCGCCGGTCGATCGCGAGGTTCACCGTCACCGATCCGCGGTGAAGGGCGTGGAGAGGCCAGAGGTCCAGAGTGCCCCCCGCGAGGTCGATGCGCGCGGGAGCCGTCGCCTCGACGACCTGCGAAGTCACATCCGGATTGTAGGTTGGGAAAAGAGAGGAGCGAATCAGTACCCGACGCGGTTCGCGCGGAGGAAGCCGGACTGGGGGAACGCGGTTCCCTCGAGCGTCGCGGCGCGGCCGAGCGCGGCGTCGCCGAAGCCCGGTTCCCCCCGCGTCATGAGCCGCCAGATCTCTCCGTTGTCCGCGCAGAACCCGGGCACGTGCGCGTGCTCGTTGATCGGACAGAAGCCGGCCTCCTGCCGGGTTTCGCACTGGACGCACACGAACGTCCCCGTCATGCGCTTCGAGACGAGCGCGAGCGGAGCGGAGGCGACC
>DATIBN010000168.1:0-12074 GCA_035457525.1 Thermoanaerobaculia bacterium
CTCGAACGAGATCGACCAGTCGGGCCGGCCCTGGGTCGCCAGGGCGAGCATGGCGACGCGATGGCGGGAGTCGGTCGGGGCGATGCCCTTGTGCGGGGACAGCCGCGCCGGGACCCAGAGGACCTGGTTCAGCCCGAACCGCTCGCAGGCAGCGGCCACCGGCTTCACGTGGCCGTCGTGGACCGGGTCGAACGTTCCCCCGAAAATGCCGATGCGCATCCGCGAAGATTAGCCGAGCGGCTCGGCCGCGGCGCGCGCGGTCTCGGCGGGCGGCACGGCCTGGAAGAAGAAGTTCACGAGACGGTCGAGTCCTTTCCGGGTCACGGCCGACACCTCGAAGTACGGCAGATCGCGCTCTTCCGCGGCGCGCCGGATCGACTCGAGCCGCGACGGGTCGGACACGGCATCCACCTTCGACGCGACGAGAGCCCGCGGACGTGCCGCCACCTCCGGTGAGAATTCCACGAGCTCGCGCTCGATCACGGCGACGTCGCCCTCCGCGTCCCCTTCGCCGGAGGCGTCGACGAGATGACAGAGCAACCGGCACCGCTCGACGTGCTTCAGGAAGCGGATCCCGAGCCCGGCGCCGCGGTGCGCCCCCTCGATCAACCCCGGGATGTCCGCGACGACGAGCGTTCTTCCCTCGTCACCGGCGACGACCCCGAGATGCGGGATGAGCGTCGTGAACGGATAGTCGGCGATCTTCGGCTTCGCCGCCGAGATCACGGAGATGAGCGTGGACTTTCCGGCGTTCGGCAGCCCGATGATCGCCACATCCGCGAGGAGCTTCAGTTCGATCGCGAGCCGGCGCTCTTCGCCGGGCTGCCCCGGCTTGGCGAACCGGGGCGCCTGGCGCGTGGGAGTGGCGAAGTGCTGGTTTCCCCACCCGCCGTTGCCGCCCTTCGCGAGCCGCACGCGTTCTCCCGGCGAGAGGAGCTCCGTGATCGGCTCCCCCGAGTCGGCGTCCCGGACGACCGAGCCGAGCGGCAGCGGGATGACGACGTCCTCTCCCGATTTTCCGTGGCGGTTCGAACCCATGCCGTGCTCGCCGCGACTTGCGCGATAGGAGTTCTGGTGCCTGAGGTGGTAGAGGGTGTTGAGGGCCGGGTCTGCGACGGCCCACACGGATCCGCCGTGCCCGCCGTCCCCGCCGGAAGGTCCACCCTTCGGAATGTGCTTCTCCCGCCGGAAGGCGATACAGCCGTTGCCGCCGTCGCCCCCCTTGACGTGGATTTCCGCGGTGTCGATGAACACGAGTGAACAGTGAACCGTGGCGAGTGGACGGAGCCCGGACGGCGCCGTCGTCGATTCACCGGTTACTGTTTACGGTTCAGTGGCGACGGGCTCGACGGAGATGACCCGGCCCTGCCGGCCGCGCTCGCGGAACCGGACGATGCCGGCGACTTTCGCGAAGAGCGTGTCGTCCTTGCCGCGGCCGACGTTCTCACCCGGGAGGAAGCGCGTCCCGCGCTGACGGACGAGGATCGAGCCCCCCGGCACGGCCTGGCCGGCGAACCGTTTGACACCGAGTCTCTGCGCGTTCGAGTCGCGTCCGTTCCGGGACGATCCCTGACCCTTCTTGTGTGCCATGGCGCTTACCCTTCGATCGAATCGATCCGGACCTCGACCATCGTCTGGCGATGTCCCCGGGTCCGGCGATGCTGTTTGCGGATCTTTTTCTTGAAGACGAGCACCTTGCGGGAGCGGACTTCCCCGATCACGGTCGCCTTGACCGCGACCTTCGCCAGATCGTCCTTCGCGCTCACGACCCCGCCGTCGCCCGAGAAGAGCACGACGTCGGAGAGGGTGAGCTCCTCCCCTTTGGACAGCTTCTTGCCGGAGGGCTTTTCGACGCGCACGACGTCGCCCGCCGAAACCTTGACCTGCTTGCCGCCCGCGCGGAGGATCGCGTACATGAGGCCTCCCGAAAGGAACGGGGAATCATACGGGTTCGAGGGGGAAAGTCAAGCGATCGCGAAGCGATCGTCCCGAGCGAAGCGAAGGACCTCTCCCTTGACGAGCCGCCGTTCAGGAGTGTTCCGGCTCCTCGTCGATCACGTTGGGCAGCTCGTTCCGGTCCGCGGTCGCGCGCGGGAAGTGGAGGGCCAGGAGGTCTCCGACCTTCTGCACGCCGCGCACGATCCCCTCGGTGAACTCTCCCTGGCGGAACCGCTCCTCCATCTCGACCGCGACCTCCTTCCAGAAGTCGGGGCCGCACTTCTCGTGGATCCCGGTGTCGCCCAGGATCTGGAACCGACGGATCGACGGCGCGATGTAGAAGAGGACGCCGTTGCGTCCGGCGGTCTCCGTCATCCCGAGCATCTCGAACCGGCGGCGGGCACGCCCCTCGAGGTCGTCGGGTTTGCGCATCGTCACGTGGACGCGGATCTCTCCGGAGCTCCGGCGCTCGGCGTCGCCGATGGCCGATACGATCCGGTCGTTCTCGAGCTTCGAGAAAAACGACATCACCGCCTCCCGATCACCAGCTCCCGGAGGCGCCGCCGCCCCCCGACGAGCCGCCGCCGCCGGAAAAGCCGCCGCCTCCTCCCCCCGACCAGCCTCCGCCTCCTCCGCCCGACCAGCCGCCGCCGAAGCCTCCGCCGCCCGTCCACCAGCCGCTCCCGCCGAAGGTCCGCCACCGCCGCCGGTTCCGGCGGGCGAGCATCGGCAGGATCACGAAGATGAAAAGGAAGAACAGGGGCACGGCGCAGCCCTGGAGGGGCAGCCCGGTGCGTCGGCGCGATCTTTCGTCCACGGTCGTTCCGGTCCCCTTGTACTCCCCTTTGGTGGAGGCGATCATCGCATCCACTCCCGCTTCGATGCCCCCGGGATAGTCGTTCGCCCGGAATCGCGGCACGATCTCGTCCTCGATGATCCGCTTGGCCGTGATGTCCGGCAGAACCCCTTCGAGCCCGTAGCCGACCTCGATCCGCAGCTTGCGGTCGTCGGAGAAGACGAAGAGCACCGCCCCGTTGTCCTTGTCGGCCTGGCCGACCTTCCACTTCTGGAAGGCTCGGACGGTGAAGTCCTCGAGGACGAAGTTCTCGGGCACTCTCCGGTCGACCCACACGAGGATCTGGTTCGACGTGTCCCGCTCGAACTGCTCGAGCTTGCCGTTCAACGCTTCCGCCCGGTCCGCGGGCAGGATCCCCGCGCGGTCGGTGACGTAACGGTCCGGTTTGGCGGGAAGCTGCTCCTCGATCGAGCGCTGCGCGAGAAGCGGCAGAGCCGCCGCCGCGCTCAAAAGAACCACGGCGATTCGTGAGCCGATCCGGCTCATCGGACCCGTACCGTTTTCCGTTTACCGTTTCCCGGGCGACGTCTTCACTGCGCCGGAGCCGGGGCCGGCGCCACGGGCGTCGCATTGCGGAAGTCGAACTGAACCTGCGGCGCGCGCTCTGCGCCCGGAGTGATGGCCTTGAAGTACGCCTTCTCCTTGAACCCGAACAGCGAGGCGAAGAGATTCGTCGGGAAGCGGAGCCGCGCGGTGTTGTAGGCCTGCGCCACCTCGTTGTAGCGGTTGCGCTCGACGGTGATCCGGTTCTCCGTTCCCTCGAGCTGCGCCTGGAGGTCCCGGAAGTTCTGGTTCGCCTTCAGCTCGGGATACCGCTCGACCACGACGAGGAGTCTCTGGAGGGCCGCTCCGAGCTGCGCCTGAGCCGCCTCGAACTGGGCCATCTGCGCGGGGTCCGTGGGCGCCGTGGGCGCGCTCACCTGCGCCCGACCGACCGAGGCGCGCGCCTGCGTGACGGCCTCGAGGGTGCTCTTTTCGAACTCCGCGGCGCCCTGGACGGTCGCGACGAGGTTCGGAACGAGGTCGGCCCGTCGCTGATAGACGTTCTCGACCTGGGCCCACTGCTTGTCGACTTCCTGGCTCAGGCCCACGAGGCGGTTGTAGGTGCCGGCCATCGAGATTCCGACGATCACAGCGAGCACGACGATGAGAGCGACGCACCCGAGACCGAGCTTGCCCATGGCTGCCTCCTCCTTTGCGAAACGGGGGCGATTGTAGCTTTAGAAGCTCGGAGGCCTCGAGCCCGGCCGGGAGCCGAGCTTCTCGAGGATCTCCGGCGGGAGCAGCGCTTCGAGAGTGCCGGAGCCGCCCGGCGCCCAGGTGACGCGTGCGATCGCCGCTTTCCTCAGGGGAACCTCGCGGCGGCCGTCGCCGAACACGAGCAGACCCACCAGGGATCCGAGGAGCGGCTGGTGGCCGACGATGAGCACCGAACGCCAGCCGCCCCGCGCGAGCTCGGACGCGGCCTCGGCGGGATCGGTTCCCGGCATCAGGACCGGAACCGGCCGCGGAAGCTCCAGCCGGAGAGCCCGGGCGCACGGCTCCGCGGTCTGGAGGGCGCGCCGGAACGGGGACGCGAGCACGATCTCGATCGGCGGCAGCAGCGCGGCCAGCCCGCGCGCGACGGCCCGCGCCCGCGCGAGCCCCTCGGGCGTCAGCTCGCGTTCCTCGTCGCGTCCGGACGGGGCGTCGCCCTGCGCTTCGGCATGCCGGAGGAGCCAGACGTCCACGGTCCGAGTCTAGCGGGTCCATCTCCCGCCCGCCGAACCGTCCCTTGGTATTCTTTCGCAGACTTGGCGCTCAATACCGGCGAACTGATCGGTCCCTACGAGATCGTTGCGCCTCTCGGCAAGGGCGGAATGGGAGAGGTTTACCGCGCGCGCGATGTCCGCCTCGGCCGCGAAGTCGCGCTGAAGGTCCTCCCCGAAGCCGCGGCCAACGACTCGGAGAGCCTCGCCCGCTTCCAGCGCGAAGCGCGCGCGGTCGCGGCCCTCAACCACCCGAACATCCTCTCGATCCACGATACCGGCGAACACCGCGGCGTGCCGTACGCCGTGACCGAGCTGCTCGAGGGGGAGAACCTCGGCGACCGGCTGCGGAGCGGGCCGCTCGCGCCGAAGCGGGCCACGGAGATCGCGTGTCAGGCCGCCGACGGGCTGGCTGCGGCTCACGCGCGCGGGGTCATCCACCGCGACATCAAGCCGGAGAACATCTTCCTGACGCACGACGGCCGCGCGAAGATCCTGGACTTCGGGATCGCCCGCATCGGCCCGAAGCCCGGAGACATCACGTCGGGGATCGCCGCCGCGCGCGGCGGGTCGAGCTCCCAGTTCATCATGGGTACCGCGGGCTACATGTCGCCCGAGCAGATCCGCGGAAAGCCGATCGACTTCCGGACCGACGTGTTCTCGCTCGGGGCGTGCTTCTACGAGATGCTGACGGGACGCCGCGCGTTCGACCGGCCGAGCGTCGTCGAGACGATGAGCGCGGTCTTGAAGGACGAGCCCTCGAAGGGTCCGGAAGTCGAGAAGATCCCGGCGGAGATCCGGCCGTTCGTCTTCCGGTGCCTCGAAAAGGATCCGGCGGACCGGTACCAGTCGGCGCGCGATCTGCTGCTCGACCTTCGCGCGTTCCAGGCGGAGGGCGTGCGCGAAGCGGCCGAGCGCGTGGGCCAGTTCCGCGCCGAGCCCCCGTGGAAGCACCGGAAGACCCGGGTGGCGCTGCGCGCCGTGGGCGCGGCGGTCATATTCCTCCTCGGGTTCTTCGCGGGATCCTGCTGGCAGAAGTCGCGCGCGCCGCTGACCGGTCGCTCCATCCCCGGGACGACCGCGCCCTCGCGGTAAGACGTGCCGCTCGCGGTCGGGGACCGCCTCGGCCCCTACGAGATCCTGGGGCCTCTCGGACACGGAGGCATGGGCGAGGTCTACCGGGCGCGCGACACGCGGCTTCGCCGCGAAGTCGCCGTCAAGGTCCTGCGCGAGGCGATCGCGAGCGACCCGGACAGCCTCTCGCGTTTCCGCCGGGAAACGCACGCCGTCGCGGCACTGAACCACCCGAACATCCTCGCGATCCACGACGCCGGGGAGGAAGCGGGCGTCCCCTACGCGGTCACGGAGTTGCTCGATGGAGAGAGCCTCGCCGATCGTCTGGCGGCCGGACCTCTTCCCTCGCGGCGCGCCGTCGAGATCGCGTCGCAGGTCGCCGACGGTCTTTCCGCCGCGCACGAAAAGGGGATCTTTCACCGCGACGTCAAGCCCGCGAACGTCTTCCTGACGAAGGACGGTCGGGCCAAGATCCTCGACTTCGGCATCGCACGGACGACCGCCCCCGTCGCCGACGATGCCGGCACGGCGACGCAGGACGCGAGCGCCCGGCAACTCGTCGGAACGCTTCCCTACATGTCGCCCGAGCAGCTTCGCGGGCAGCCGGCCGACGGGCGCTCGGACATCTTCGCCCTGGGCGCCGTCCTCTACGAGATGTTGACGGGCCGGAGCGCGTTCGCCCGCTCGGCGCCGGCCGAGACGTTGAGCGCGATCCTGCGCGAGGACCCGTTGGCGCACCCGGAGGCGGCCGCGCTGCCGCCGGCTCTCGGCCGTCTCCTCGCCCGGTGTCTCGAGAAAGAGCCGTCGGACCGTTATCACTCCGCCCGGGACCTGTTCCTCGATCTGCGCGCGATCGCCGGGGAGCCCCCGGTCACCCAACAGCTGCCGCGGGAGGAGCGTCGAACGGGGTCGAACCGCGCCATCGCCTCCGCGGCAGCGGGCCTCGTCCTTTTTCTCGTCGGGCTCTTCGCGGGCAGCCGGCTCCTCCCCGGCAAACGCGCCCGTGTGCCGGACGCCGTGCCGGTCATGGACCTCGTCCTCCCCCTCGATCCGCCGCTCACGGGAAGCGTGTCGGAGAGGCCCGCCTTCGCTCTCTCCCCCGACGGCGGCCGGCTCGTCTACTGCGCGGAGCGCGATGGCCGGCGGCATCTTTTCGCGCGTGCGATGGACCGGCCCGAAACGGTCGCACTCCCGGGCACGGAATACGCCGACGGCCCCTTCTTTTCGCCCGACGGGCGATTCGTCGGGTTCGTCGCGGGCGATCGGATCAAGAAGATCGCTCTCGAGGGAGGGGATCCGGCGTTCGTCGTCTTCGTGCCGCCCGTGACGCGAGGCGCGGTCTGGACGCCGCAGGACACGATTCTCTATTCACCATCCAGCACGGCCGGGCTCGAGCGAGTGATGGCGAACGGCGGCGCCTCCGAGACCTTTCTCGCGCCGAAGTACGAAAGCGGTCAGTTCGCCTACCGGTGGCCGGAAATCTTCGCCGGAGGCCGGTCGCTCCTCTTCACCATCTACACCGGCGGGAACGACTTCGACAACGCTCTCATCGCGCTGCGCCGCATGGACGACGGCGAACCGAAGGTCGTGCTCCGGGGAGGGACCAGTCCCCGTTACTCGGAGGCGGGATACATCGTCTTCGCCCGCGGCGGCGCGGTCATGGCGGTCCCCTTCGACGGCACGAACGTGACCGGGCAGCCGGTCACGATCGTTCGAGGCGTCCGGGTGGAGGGCACCGGGGTCGCCCAGTTCGCGGTGTCGGGAAGCACCCTGCTGTACATGCCGGGCTCGGTCTCACCGGAGCACTGGGAGCCGGTCTGGGTGGATCGCGGCGGCGGGATTCAACCGCTCTTCGATAAGCCGGGGGATCTCTACGGTGCCCGATTCTCTCCGGACGGAAAACGGATCGCGTTCTCCCGCGGAGACGCGAACCAGGACATCTGGATCGCGGACGTGGACCGCGGGACGTTGACCCGGGTCACGCTCGAGCCGAGCGAAGAGTTCGATCCGGTCTGGAGTCCGGACGGCACGCGGATCGCGTACGCCTCGGAGCGTCGGTCGCTCAAGCCCCAGGTCTTTTCCCGACCGGCCGACGGAAGCGGGAACGAAACCCTTCTCTGGAAGTCGGACGAGGCCGTCGTGCCGCAATCGTGGTCGCCGGACGGAACCGCCATCGCGTGTCTCCGCGTCGGGAAGGACGGCGGCTCCGACGTCTGGATCCTGCCGACCGGGGGCAACCTCTCTCCGACGCCTCTCCTCCACACGCCCTTCATGGAAGCCCAGCCCGAGTTCTCGCCCGACGGTCGGTGGATCGCTTACACCTCGAACGAGTCCGGCCGTTTCGAGATCTACGTGCGCCCCTATCCGGGGCCCGGCGGGAAAGTCCAGGCATCGAACGACGGCGGTTTCGAGCCGGCGTGGAGCCGGGACGGCAACGAGCTCTTCTACCGAAACGGTCCGAAGATGATGGCCGTCGCCGTTCGACCGGGACCCTCGGGCACCGTCGGGAAGCCGGTCCAGGTCTTCGAGAGGCCCGGCCTGTACAGCGAGGCGAACCTCGAGCGGCGGCTCTACGACGTGGCGCCGGACGGCCGCCGGTTCGTCATGCTGCGCGCGATTCCGGACGAGTCTCCGCCGCAACTCCGCGTGCTGACCGCCTGGACGGAACTCGCGCGGCCGCCGAAGCCGGCCCGCTGAAAGAGCGGGATTTCAGGCCGACGCGACCGAGGAGTCGAAGGAGGCCGTCTCGATCGTGGGAAGCGCCGCGGGGCGCTCCTTCGGAGCCGGGATCGGCGCCGCGCAGCACGCTTCCCGGCACGCGTCGTAGAGCGTCCGCCTCTGCACCGGCTCGTATCCCGCGTCGGAGATGAGCCGCCGCATCTCCGGCTGCGTCATCCGGTTTCGCGCGCCCGCCGCGTAGACGACGTTTTCCTCGATCATGATCGAGCCCAAGTCGTCGGCGCCGAACGCGAGCGACGTCTGGCCGATCTTCGGGCCCTGCGTCACCCAGGAGCCCTGAACGTGACGGACGTTGTCGAGATACAGGCGGGACACCGCGAGCGTCTTCAGGTACTCGAACCCGCCCGCGGTCTCGACCTTGCCGTCGAGCGCCGTGTTCTCCTCGACGAACGTCCACGGGATCCACGCCGTGAAACCTCCGGTCCGGTCCTGGAGGTCGCGGATGACCCGGAAGTGCTCGACCCTCTGCGCGTACGTCTCGCCGATCCCGAACATCATCGTCGCGGTCGTCCGCATTCCGAGCTGGTGCGCGGTCTCGTGAACGTCCACCCACTTCTCGGTGGGCGCCTTCGTCAGCGACCAGACGCGCTTCCTCACCGAGTCCTCGAGGATCTCGGCTCCTCCGCCCGGGATCGACTGGAGGCCCGCATCGCGGAGACGCGCGATCACGTCGCGCATCGGCCACTTCGTCACCTTCTTCAGGAAGTAGACCTCGGGTGCGGAGAGCGCGTGGAGGTGGACGGTCGGGAAGTTCTTCCGGATGAACCGGAACATGTCCTCGTAGAAGGAGAAAGGGAGCTCGGCGTGCACGCCGCCCTGCAGCAGCACTCCCGTGCCGCCGAGGTCGATCGTCTCCTGGATCTTGCGGCCGATCTCGTCGAAGGAGAGGACGTAGGCCTCCGGGTGCTTCGAGTCGGGCCGGTAGAACGCGCAGAACTGGCACCGGTAGACGCAGACGTTCGTGTAGTTGATGTTGCGATCGACGATGTAGGTGGCGACCCCCGGGTCGTTCTTCCGGTTGCGGACCTCGTTGGCCGCCGCGCCGAGCTCGAGGAGCCGCCCCTCTTCGAGAAGCGTCACGGCGTCGTCGCTCGACAGGCGGTCTCCCCCGAGGGTCCGGGCGAGAATTGCGTCCGTGCGTCTGCTCACGGTCCAGATTCTAGCCCGCCGGCGCTCGGGAGAGACGGCTGCCGGATCCGCTCGCGATCACTCGTCGCGCGGCTCTTCGCGAATGAAGCGTCCGCTGCGCAGGTCCCGGAGCGTCTGCTCGATCTCCGAACGGGTGTTCATCACGAACGGACCGTAGCGGGCGATCGGCTCGTGGAGCGGCCGGGCGGCGGCGAGGAGGAAGCTCCCTCCCTTCGTGCCGGCCGAGACCTCGATCAGATCCCCGTCGCCGAAGATGACGAGAGCCGGCCCCGTCACCTGCTTTTTCTCGGGGCCGAACGTCAGCTCGCCGTGCTCGACGTAGGCGAAAGCCGTGTGCCCGGGCTCGACTGCCTCCCGGAAGGACGAGCCGGGAGGAAGCGTCACGTCGACGAACTTCGGATTCACGGACAGACCCTCGACCGGGCCGACGAGACGGCCGCCGTCGGCCGCGCCCGCAACGACCCGGACTCTCGCGCCGTCGCCGGTCTCGACCTCATGGAGCTGGCTGGCCGAGAGGTCCCGGTACTTGGGACGCGTCATCTTTTCGCTCGCCGGGAGGTTCAACCAGAGCTGGAGTCCGGAGATCCCTTCGGGGCGGACCTGCGGCATCTCCTCGTGGAGGATGCCGCTGCCCGAGGTCATCCACTGGATGTCGCCGGCGCCGATCGAGCCCGCGTGTCCCAGCGAGTCGCGGTGCTTGACCTCCCCTTTTCGGACGAAGGTCACGGTCTCGATTCCGCGGTGAGGGTGGTACGGAAAACCCGCCTCGTAGTCGGCCGGAAGAACCGACTCGAAGTTGTCGAGCAGGAGAAACGGGTCGAGATGATCGAGCTCGGGCGTGCCGATGCTCCGGATCAGGTGAACCCCCGCGCCCTCGACGACGGGGCGGGGCGGTACGACTCTCGCCACGGAACGCGAAACCCGACTGGACATGAGGAACCTCCTGGCGGCTACAAGTACGCCGCGAGAATACGCGTGGGTGCAGGAGCGCCCGACTAGGCGAATTCGATCGGGCGCGCCGCGGGGATGAGACGCTCCTCCGCCGCCAGCCGGTAGTAGAGCTCCAGTCCTTCGAGGTCTCCGGCGTCGAGCTCGTAGTGGAGAGAGTGGCGAAGGTAGTCCTCGACGACGGCCTCCGAGAGGCCGCTCGCGGCAGCCTCGCCGGCGACGAGCCGCGGGAAGTTCCGCTGCCCGGCGGCGTACGACTCGCGGACGATGCGCCCGGCTTCGCCGGCATCCACCCCCGGCCGCACCGCCCAGAACGCGAACACGAACGGATGCCCCGAGAACGCCCGCCACTCCGCGGCGAGGTCGAGGACGACCCGGCCGTTCAGGCGCGTCTTCAACGCCGGGTCGCCGATCACGAGCGAGGCGTCGGCCGCACCCCCGTCGCGGAACTCGGGATCGATGCCGTAGCGGCGTTTCAACAGCAGCCGGGTGAGCACCGCGGAGGTTCGGGACGCCGGGTCGAGCGCGACCGACCGGATTTTCTCGCGCGACACGTCCGACACGAGCAGCACGGATCGGACCTCGGAGGCGGCCGCGATCCCCAGCCCGGCGACGACGCGCAGCCCCGGGATCCGCTGGTATTCGATCGACGGGATCAAGCCCACGTCCGCCTCGCCGCTGGCGAGCTTGTCGGCGCAGGCGGAGGGCACGTCGCGGGAGACCTCGACGCCCGGCGGAGGATTCTCGAGGAGCCCCCAGATGAGGGGGCGGGCGTTCAGGAAGTCGACGACGGAAAAGCGGAGCACGGCACTATCCTGTCATCCCGAGCGGAGCGAATCCTGAGCGAAGCGAAGGATCTCTCCCTTCAAGCCAGAGATCCTTCGGGCCTGCGGCCCCCAGGATGACAGTGGGGTTCGACTACCCCTGGCTCATCAGGTTCAGGAACTCCGAGTTCGTCTTGGTCTTCTCGAGCTTCTCGGTCAGGAGCTCCATCGCCTCGACGGTCGAGAGCGGGTTCAGGACCTTGCGGAGAACCCAGACGCGGTTCAGGTCGGCCTTGTCCATCAGCAGCTCTTCCTTCCGGGTGCCCGACTTGTTGATGTCGATCGCGGGGAACACGCGCTTGTCGACGAGCTTGCGGTCGAGGTGGGTCTCCATGTTGCCGGTGCCCTTGAACTCTTCGAAGATCACGTCGTCCATGCGCGAGCCGGTGTCGATGAGCGCGGTCGCGATGATCGTGAGCGAGCCGCCCTCCTCGACGTTGCGCGCCGCGCCGAAGAATCTCTTCGGTCTCTGGAGGGCGTTCGAGTCGACGCCGCCCGACAAGACCTTCCCGGACGGTGGGACGATGGCGTTGTAGGCGCGCGCGAGGCGCGTGATCGAGTCGAGGAGGATCACGACGTCCCTCTTGTGCTCGACGAGGCGCTTGGCCTTCTCGATCACCATCTCCGCGACCTGGACGTGGCGCGCGGCGGGCTCGTCGAAGGTCGAGGAAATGACCTCGCCCTTGACCGAGCGCTGCATGTCGGTCACCTCTTCCGGGCGCTCGTCGATGAGCAGGACGATCAGCGTGACCTCCGGGTGGTTCGTCGACACGGAGTTCGCGATCGCCTGGAGGATCA
>DATIBN010000169.1:0-7773 GCA_035457525.1 Thermoanaerobaculia bacterium
GGCGGGGCGGATGGTGTCGGGATAGTGCTGGGTGAGCCCCGAGATGACGCCGTCGGCGTCGCCCGCCTCGACCATCAGCGGACCGAACGTGTTCCGGCTGCCCGCCTGCTTCCGCGCGTCGACCTCCGTGATCCCGCGACGGCGGCGCCGCTCTTCGAGGAGCTTCGCGTACGCCGGCAGGCGCGGCGACGATCGGGCGTGGATGAACTCGATCTCGTCCATCGGGAGCTGCAGCTCGCGCGCGAGCGGCTCGACCTCCTCCATGCGCGCGAGCAGGATCGGACGGGCGATCCCCTCCTCCACCAGGATCTTCGCGGCGCGCAGCACCTTGGGGTGCTCCCCTTCCGGGAACACGATCCTCTTGGGGTCCTGGCGGGCCTTGCGGATGACCACGCCCATGACCTCGCGGGCCCGCGAGAGCATCGCCTCGAGCCGGCGAAGATACGCCGCCATGTCCGTGATCGGCTTTCGCGCGACGCCCGACGCGATCGCCGCCTCGGCGACCGCCGGCGCCACCCAGAGGAGGACCCGGAAGTCGAACGGCTTCGGGATCAGGTAGTCGCGGCCGAACCGGAACTCCTGGCCCCCGTAGGCCTTCGAGACAGAGTCGGGCACGTCCATCTTCGCGAGCGCGGCGAGCGCCTGCGACGCGGCCTTCTTCATCGCTTCGTTGATCTCGGTCGCGCGGACGTCGAGCGCGCCCCGGAAGATGAACGGGAAGCCGAGGACGTTGTTGACCTGGTTGGGATAGTCGCTGCGGCCCGTCGCCATGATGACGTCCGGCCGCGCCGCCTTCGCCTCCTCCGGGGTGATCTCGGGCTCCGGGTTCGCGAGCGCGAAGACGATCGGATCGCGCGCCATCTTCTTCAGCATCTCGCCTTTGACCAGCCCCTTGGCCGACAGCCCGACGAGGACGTCGGCGCCGTCCAACGCGTCCACGAGGGTCCGCTCCTTCGTGTCGACGGCGAACTGCGCCTTGTAGGGGTTCATGTCCTCCGTTCGCCCGGCGTGGATCACGCCGGACTTGTCCACCATGCGGAGGTTCTCCTTCTTCACGCCGTAGGACAGGTAGAGCTTCGCGCACGCGATCGCCGAGGCGCCGGCTCCGAGGAAGACGACTTTCGCTTTCGAGATCTCCTTCCCGGCGATCTCGAGGGCGTTCAGCAGGGCAGCCGCCGAGATGATCGCGGTGCCGTGCTGGTCGTCGTGGAAGACCGGGATCTTCAGCCGCTTCTTCAACTCCTCCTCGATCACGAAGCACTCCGGAGCCTTCACGTCCTCGAGGTTGATGCCGCCGAACGTCGGGGAGATGAGAGCGACCGTGTCGATGAATGCGGCGGGGTCCTTCGTGTCCACCTCGATGTCGAAGACGTCGATGTCCGCGAACCGCTTGAAGAGGACGCCCTTCCCCTCCATCACGGGCTTGCCCGCCAGCGGCCCGATGTCGCCGAGACCCAGAACCGCCGTGCCGTTCGAGATCACGGCCACGAGGTTGCCCTTCGCGGTGAACTCGTACACCGTCTCCGGGTCGCGCGCGATCTCCAGGCAGGGCTCGGCCACGCCGGGGGTGTACGCGAGCGAGAGGTCCTCCTGCGTGCGGCACGGCTTCGACGGGACGACCTCGACTTTTCCCTTCCGGCCGCGGGAGTGGTACTCGAGCGCGTCTTCGCGGGTGATCTTCCTCATTCGCCCGCGAGCTCCCTCCGCACCGAATGCACGGCCCCGGCGGCTTCGGCGACCCGGACGACCCGCACGTTCTTGTCGCGCCGGGTCACGATCTCCACCTTGCCTTCTTTCAGGGCGCGCCCGCCGACGTTGACGCGGATGGGGAAGCCGAGCAGGTCGGCGTCCTTGAACTTCACGCCGGGCCGCTCGTCGCGGTCGTCGTAGAAGACGTCCATCCCCTCCTCGGCGAGCCGCTCGTAGAGCGAGTCGGCCTCGCGGCGGGCGGATTCGTCGGTCGGATTCAACGACACGATCTCGATCTCGAAGGGCGCGAGCGCGAGCGGCCAGACGATTCCGTCGGCGTCGTGGTGCTGCTCGACGGCCGCCGCCATCGTGCGGCCGACGCCGATCCCGTACGTTCCCATGACGGCCGGCCGCGTCTCCCCCTTCTCATCGGTGAATTCCGCGCGCATCGCCACGGAGTATTTCGTGCCGAGCTTGAAGATGTGTCCGACCTCGATGCCCCGCGCGATCGCGAGCGGGCGGCCGCACCGCGGGCACGGGTCGCCCGCCTGGGCCTTCGCGAAGGTCGCCCACTCCGAGACGGGGGCGTCCCGGTCCAGCGACAGACCCCGGACGTGCCAGTCGCGGCGACCCGCCCCGGTGACGGCGTTGACCGCGCCCCGGACGGACTCGTCGGCGAGGACCCGGAGGTCGCGCCCCGAGAGGTGGTGCGGCCCCACGAACCCGACGGGCGAGCCGGTCGCGCGTTCGACCTTCTCCTCGGATGCGAGGGCGAGGTTGTCGACGCCGAGCGCGTTCTTGAGCGCGACCTCGTTGACGTCCAGGTCTCCGCGCAGGAGCGCCACGACGAAACCCTTTTCGGTGTCGTACACGAGGCACTTGATCATCCGCGACCCCGTAATCCCGAGGAACTCGACGACCTCGTCGATGCCACCGCGGCCCGGGGTCTCGACTTCCTCGAGCGGCCCCGGCTTCTCTGCGTCCCAGGGGTTCGGCCGCCGGCCGGTTTCCGCCTTCTCGACGTTGGCGCCATAGCCGCACGCTTCACAGCGCGCGACGGCGTCCTCACCGGTATCGGCGAGCACCATGAACTCTTCCGACGCGGTCCCGCCGATCGCGCCGGAGTCGGCGGCGACGACCGTGAAGTCCAGGCCGCACCGCTCGAAGATCCGACGGTACGCCCCGTCCTGGGCCCGGTAGGAGCGGTCGAGCCCCTCCGCGTCCACGTCGAAGGAATAGCCGTCGTACATGAGGAACTCGCGCCCGCGCATCAGTCCGAAGCGCGGCCGGATCTCGTCGCGGAACTTGGTCCGGATCTGGTACAGGGTGAGTGGCAGTTGACGGTAGGACGTCACGCCCGCGCGCACGAGCGACGTCACGGCCTCCTCGGCGGTCGGCTCGAGGCAGTACTCTCCCCCCTTCCGGTCCTGGAGGTGAAAGAGGATCTCCTCCGCCGTGTAGCGCTGCCACCGGCCGGTCTCCTCCCACAGCTCGCGGGGCTGCAGGATCGGGACCTCGAGCTCGATGCAGCCGGCCCGGTCCATCTCCTCCCGCACGATGACCTCCGTCTTCCGGTGGGAGCGCAGGCCGAGCGGCGTCAGCGCGTAGATGCCGGCCGCGATGCGGCGCATCATCCCCGCCCGCGTCAGAAGGACGTGGGAGATCGCCTCGGCGTCGCCGGGTACCTCGCGGACGGTCTGGAGAAAGTATCGAGACCAGCGCATCTTTGGCGACGGAGATTATCAGCGCGTCGAGGGTTGGGAGAGATCCCTCGCTTCGCTCGCGATGACGGCTACGCCGTCACTTCGCAGTCGGGACCTTGGTCTTGGGACTCTTCTTCGGACCCGCCTTCTCGACCAGCCGCAGGTTCGACCGCACCTGTTGCATCACGCGGTCCTCGAGCTTCCCGCCGCGCCCCGCGGTCTTCGCCTTCTGGAACGCGGCCTTCGCCTCCTCGCGGCGGCCGGCGGCGAGATAGGCGAGGCCGAGCTGATGAAAGGTCGTCGGCGCCGCCGCGCGCTCGCTCGATCGGCGCAGGCAGTCGATGGCGCGGTCGAACTCTTCCCGCTTGTAGTGGACCCAGCCGAGCGCCGCGAGCGGATACGGCTTCAGCTCCTCGGGAGCCGCGGCGAGCGCACGTCCCGCGTAGTCGAGGGCGGAGTCGAGGTCTTCGCCCGATTCGGCGAGGTTCGTGGCGAGTTCGTAGTACCCGACGGCGCGCGCGGTCGAGGACTCGTGGCCTTTCAGGAAGTCGCGGACGACCTGCGCGGCCTCGGCCGGGCGGCCGTCGGCGCGCAGCGCCTCCGAGAGGATCGAGCACGCCGCTGCGGCCACGACCTCCTCGGGATCACCCGACAGGACCTCGCGGCACGACGCGATCGCCTCGTTCCAGAGCCCGAGCGATGCCGAGAGGAGCGCGTAGGAGATCCGGATCGTCGAGTTGTCCGGCTCCGACGCGAGCGCCTGCCGGTAGAGCTCGTGCGCCCGCCGCAGCGAGCCGCGCGCCACGCTGTCCTCGGCGCGGCGGTAGGCCTCCGCGCCCGGCCCTTCGACGTCCGGGAGCGGATACAGTCGCCGGCGCTCCAGGATCCGCACGGCTTCCTGGTATTCGAGTTTCTTCGGGTTCTTCTCGAGCGCCTCCTGGAAGCACTCCAGGGCGCGCTTCAGGCGATTCCTCTCGAGGTGGCAGAGGCCGAGCTGAAAAACGGCCTCCTCCGAGTCGGGCTGCAACTTCAACGCCTCGTCGAAATGATGGATGGCCCGATTCACGTCCCCCTTCTCGCGAAGGACCGTGCCGAGGAGGATGTGCGCCGCCGGCTGGGGCGAGATTTCGACGGCGGCCGAGAGTTCCCTCTCGGCCTCGCCCCAGCGCGACGCGTGGGCGTAGAGAGAGCCGAGCGCGAAGTGCGGGAGAAAGGCGTCGGAGCGCCGCTCGATCGCGCGCCGGTGGAAGTTCTCGGCCCCCTCCGCGTCGCCCGCCTCCGACGCCACGATCCCCGAATAGACCAGGGACTCGAAGTGGTTCGGCTGCACCGCGAGGATCTTCTTCAGGTAGCCGGAGGCCCGCTCCATGTCACCCGCCGAGAAGAACGTCTCGGCCAGGTAGAAGCCGAGCTCGGTGTTCGAGCGGTCCACCTTGTACAGCTCCTCGAGGCCGCGGATTCCGCGATCGGCGTCGAGCGCGAGCAGCGCGAACTCGGCTTCCCGGAGGCGCTTGGTGAAGAGCTCCCGGTTCGCCCCCGAGAAACGCCCGATGATCCGATCGCGCCGCTCGAGAAAGCGGTCCTTCTTCTCGACGGCCTGCATGCGTTCGTCGAGCTTCGTCTCCCAGAGGTCGCGAACCTCTTCCGGCCGGATCACGGCGCGTCTCTCGAGCGTCTCCTGCAGCGCGAGGACGCCGGTGTGCGCGACGAAGAGGTTCTTCTCGAGGTTGCCGAGCGACTCGAAGAGCGACTTCAACGCATCGCCGGTCCGCTTGACGATCTCCTCCAACGTCGAGATCCGCTCGAGCAGGTGCTCGTCGAACGGAATCTCCTCGTGGATCTCGCCCCGCTCCTCGACGACCCCGACACCCGAGAGGACGAGCAGCTTCGACTGGCAGTGGACGCAGAGCTCCTCGTCGTCGGGGTTTCGGGAGCCGCAGACCTGGCAGAACATCAGTCGCGCGCCGACACGGCGCGAAGGGAATCTCGGGGGGGCGACATCCGGGCGACTCTATTGCCCCGGAGTCGCCGGAATCAAATCGCGGGGAGCGCCACCCTCATTCGCGGAGCGCCGAACCGGGAGAAAAACGCGATACCGACCGCCGCGACCGACGCCGCGCTCCACAGGATCGCGCCCGCGATCGGAAGGAGAGACAGACCGCCGAGCACGGCGAAACCGAGGGCCAGCGCCGCCGGCCGGCTCGCCGGAGAGAACCGCGCGGTGAGCTTCTGGCCGAGGAGGAGGAAGAGCGCGCCCATGCCGAAGATCTTCGCCGCGACCGCCGCTGCGCCGAGAGCGAGCGCGATCGGCACGGAGACCGACGCGGGAAGAAGAGCGAGTACCGCGGCCGCGCCGAGAAAGATGGTGAGCACGCCGAGCACACCCGCCGCGAGAGCCCACGTCCAGTTCGACTCCGCGCGTTCCGCGGCCCGCGCGAGCGGCGAGCCGAAGAAATAGAGCAGAGCCACGCCGACCGCGAGCCACGCCGAAAGCGCGAGCAGGCGAAGTCCCCAGACGATCGGCGACAGAGCGCCCGGATCCCAGGGCGCCCGCTTCATCTCGGCGAGGTAGAGATTCAAGAGCGTGCCCGGCGTCGACACCGTTCCGGCCACCGGCAGCGCGCTCCCGGTCGCGCCGAGGACGGTTCCGCCGAACACCGTGAGGTTCCCGCCGACCGAGCCGGCCGGCCCGAACGAGACGTCTCCGCCCCACACGATCACGTCCCCCGCGACCACGTCGTCGATCCGGACGTCGGCCGCGACCGCGATCACGCGTCCCGGGACTCTCTGGCTGACGATGACGTCGCGGCCGACCGAGGAGATCCCGGCCGGCGCGGCGAAGGCGGACGACGCGGCGAGAAGGAGGAGGATCCCGGCCGGGGCCGGGCGATTCACCGACGGCTCCGCGCCCGCGCGAAGATTCGCGTCAATCCGAGGAGGGACGGCACCAGGGCGAGGAGCGAAACGAGGCCGACCGCGCGCTCGGCGGAGAAGGCTTCGGCGAGAGCGTCGAGCCCCGAGGGCGCGACGCGGACGAGTTCCGTCGCCCAGCGGGCAGTGGAACGCAGGAACGCCAAGAGGGGCGCGACCGCGGCGGCTCCGAGGCCGGCCTGGTCCCCTGCGGACACCGCCGGTCCGACGACGAGGGCGAGACCCGCAGCCCCGAGCGCGGCCGAAAGCAGGACGGGCGCCCGCCAGAGGGCGTAAGTCCGGCGCTCCTTCACCGAGAAGGCCCGGAGCCGGATGACCCGGCCGGCAAGGTCCGCGAGCGGGCCCTCCGGTCCGGGAAGCTCCTCCAGGGCCCGCGTCAGGGCCCGGGACCGGTCCACGGAGGCCCCGCAGGCCGCGCAGGCGGCCGCATGGGCGGCCGCGTCCGCCGCGAACAGGGGTTCGGCGCCCGCGGCCACGGCCTCGGCGTCGATCGGATCCAGCGGGCGACTACACTCGTTCAAGAAGACTCTCCAGCCAACCGTTCCTTCAATACGACTCTGGCACGAAAGAGTTTGTTCTTGACCGTTCCGAGGGGCATGTTCTTGACCCGGGCGATCTCTTCGTAGGACAGGCCGCCAAAGTGGCGCAGCGTGATGAGCTCCCGGAATTCGGGGGGTAGCTCCGCGATCGCCCGGGAGATCGCCCTTCCCCGCTCGACGTTGCGGAGCTCCCCGTAGGGGTCCAGGACCGAACTCTCGTGCTCGATCGCCGACACGCCGGAGCGGCTGTCGGGATCGGGGATCTCCAGCGGCACGGTCCGGGGGCGCCGCTTCCGCAGGTGATCGATGGCGGCGTTTCCCGCGATCCGGAAGAGCCAGGTCGAGAACTTGAACTCGGGGTTGTAGCGGTCGAGCGCCTGGAAGACCTTGAGGAAGATCTCCTGGGCGAGGTCGAGCGCGTCGTCGCGGCTTCCGACCATGCGGGTGACGTGGGAAACGACCCGAACCTGGTAACGCCGCACGAGCAGCTCGAAGAGATCCTCCTCGCCGGCGAGAACGCGGCGGACGATCTCCCCGTCCTCGAGCTCGGTGTTCCTGGCGTCCACGTTCGGCTCTCTCCCGGCCCCGACGGAGGTCGGGCTTGGATGCCGGGTGCTAGAATCCCCGGGCATTTTAGTGTGGCGGGGCCCCTGGCCCGCGGGAGACGGACGTGAGCACAAGCGCCGAGCCCCGGTTGACGGTTGACTCGCTCCCCACAGGCGCCGATTCCGCGAGCCCCTTCGAAGAGATGATGTCGCGGTTCGACCTCGCCGCCCAGAAGCTCGGCCTCGACCCAGGCCTCTACAAGGTCCTCCGGGAGCCCGTCCGGGAAACCAAGGTGTCCATCCCGATCGCCATGGACGACGGCCGCATCGAGGTCTTCGTGGGATACCGGGTCCTCCACAACATCG
>DATIBN010000170.1:0-19402 GCA_035457525.1 Thermoanaerobaculia bacterium
ACGAGGAGGATCCGGCCGGCGTGTACTTCGGCACGCGCAACGGCCGGCTGTACGGCTCCCGCGACGAAGGAGACACTTGGTCGGTCATCGAGGAGAGCCTGCCGCCCATCACGTGCGTCCGCGCCGTGACCGTGCGGAACGTCGCGCGCCGGCGGCGCGCTCCCGTGCGGAAGCGCCGGCGTGCGAAAGCGGCGTGATGGCGGTGCGGTTCTTCGTCCCCGGCCCGCTTCGCGAGTTCGCGGGCGGACGCTCGGAGATCGCGCTCGCCGCGAAGCCGCGGACGCTCAAGGAGGCGCTCGACCTGCTCGGGCGCGACTTCCCCGGAGTCGCGCGGCGCGTTCTCGACGAGCAGGGCGAGGTCCGCGCGCACGTGAACCTCTTCGTCGAAGGCGAGTGCGTCCGGTTCGGCGACGGCCTGGAGACCCCCCTGCCGGACGGCTGCGAGATCGCGATCCTCCCCGCCGTCAGCGGGGGCTGACGCGTCCTGGCGCTCCCGGCGTGACGTGACGGAAGAGTCGGTTTACGGCGACGTCCCCGCGTATCTTGCGAGGGACGCCGAGCCGGAAGCGTCCCTCGCGGATCGCCTCGAAGGCTCCTTCGGCCATGCCGTCGAGATCCCCGCCTACGCCGAGACCGACAGCCTCTTCGAGACGCTCGGCTCCGTTCCCGAAGGGCCGCTCGGAGAGGTCCTGATCGTCGTCGTGTTGAACGCGCGGGCCGGCGCTCCCGCTGCCGCGCACGCGGCGAACGCGCTCGCTCGGGAGAGGATCGCCGCTCTCGCTTCCGCCGCCGAAGTGATCTCGGAAGCGCCGCCGGCGCGCCTCTTCACCTACCCGCGCGGCCGGCTTCTGCTCATCGATCGTGCGGTACCCGGGCACTACTTCCCCCCGGGACAGGGGATCGGGCTCGCCCGGAAAGTCGGGTGCGACGTGATCCTCGGCCTGCACAACTCGGGACGGCTCGCGTCGCCCTGGATCCACGCGACGGACGCCGACGTCCGGCTGCCCAACGACTACTTCGAGCAGATGAGCGGCGTGGAACCCGGCGTCGCCGCGGCGGTCTACTCCTTCGAGCACCGGTTTCCCGATGACGAGGACCTTGCGCGAGCCGGTCGCATCTTCGAAATCTCCCTTCGATACAACACGCTCGGGCTCGCCTGGGCGGGCTCGCCGTACGCGTACGAGCACCTCGGCTCCTGCCTGGCGGTCGGCGCCTGGAGCTACGCGAAGACCGGCGGATTCCCCCGCGTGAACGCGATCGAAGACTTCACGGTCCTGAACGACCTCGCCAGGATGGGACCGATCCGGCGCCTGGCCGGTACGCCGATCGAGCTCGAGGGGCGCATCTCGGCGCGCGTTCCGGTATCGACGGGACGCGCGCTCGAGCAACTGGTCGAGAAGAAGGGCGCCGCCGCTGCGTTCGAGCTGCACCACCCTCTCGTGTACGCGCACCTCGCCGCGTGGCTCCGCGTCCTCGGCGCCATCGCGCGCCGGAGCGGCGATCTCGATGCCCCGCTGGCGGAGCTCCCGCGCGGGAACCCCTTCTTCCGCGCCGACCTCCTCGAGGACGTCCTCCGGCAGATCGGGGCGTTCGAAGCGGTCCGGGAGGCGATCGCCGAACCCGCCGACGCGACGATGCTCCTCCACCGGCTTCACCGCTCCTTCGACGCGTTCCGGACCCGCGAGCTCCTCGACGGGCTTCGCGACGGAGGCCTCGTCTCGCTCCCCTTCCGGGAGGCCCTCTCCGAGGCGCCCTTCACCGGACTCTCCGCCTTTCCGGAGGACGACCTCGAGACGCTCCGGCGACTGCTGGCCGCGGAGGAGCGGACGCTCGCCATGGTCCCGGCCGGAGTCCCGGTACTGGAGCTCGACCAGGCCTAGCCGCAGCCCCGCTTCCTCCTTGCATTGAAATACGCAGTTATGTATAAATATGCAAATGGAGAGGATTCGCGCCAGCATTGCGGGCGCTTCCGGCTACGCCGGCGGAGAGGTCGTCCGGTGGCTCGCTCGCCACCCGCGCGTGGAGCTCGTCCATCTGACGGCGTTCCGGGAGCAGGGCCGGCCGGTCGCCGACGTGTTCCCGAACCTTCGCGGGTTCGCCCCGCAGACGTTGAACGGGGCGAGCTGGCGCGACCTCGGAGCGGACTCCGACGTCGTGTTCCTCGCTCTCCCCCACGGCGCGGCGATCGAGGCGGTCCCGCAGCTGCTCGACCGGGGCGCGCGCGTCATCGATCTCGGCGCCGACTTCCGGCTGAAAGACCCGGAAGTCTATGCACGCTGGTACGGCGCCGAGCACACGGCGCCCGACCTTCTCGCCACCGCGGTCTACGGCCTCCCGGAGCAGACCCGCGAGTGCATCCGGACGGCCGCTCTCGTGGCAAACCCGGGGTGCTATCCCACGGCCGCGGCCCTCGCGCTCCTCCCGCTCGTCAAGAGCGGCCTCGCGGGGGGACCCGTGATCGTGGACGCGAAGTCCGGCGTCTCCGGCGCGGGCCGGAACCCGTCCGCCGGAACCCACTTCTCCGAGGTCAACGAGAACCTGAAGCCCTACAAGCTCGGTTCCCACCGGCACGGCCCGGAGATGGAGCAGACGTTCGCCGCCGCCGGAGCTCCGGTGCCCGTCTACTTCGCTCCGCATCTCGCGCCGATGACGCGCGGCATTCTCGCGACCTGCTACGCGCCGCTCCGGGGCGTCGTCTCGGAGGAAGGAGCTCGCGCGTTGTACCGCGACGCGTATCGCGACGAGCCGTTCGTGCGCATACTCGAAGGAGACGAGCTCCCGCAGACGAAGGCGACGCTCTCCTCCAACTTCTGCGACGTCGCCGTGCGCGTGGACCCGGAGCGGGGACTCGCGGTCGCGGTCTCCGCCATCGACAACCTCGTCAAGGGCGCGGCGGGCCAGGCGATCCAGAACATGAACCTGATGTTCGGCTTCCCGGAGACGGAAGGGCTCTGGGCGCCGCCGATGTTTCCGTGAACCCGGAGGGACGAACGATGAACGCTGTCCTGGAAGAAATCTCACCGACCATACTGATCGAAGGCAACGCGACCAGCCCGAAGGGCTTCCGCGCGGCCGGAGTGCACTGCGGCGTCAAGCGCGAGAAGCCGGATCTGGCGCTCCTCGTGTCCGACGTGCCCGCGTCGGCGGCCGGCGTCTTCACGACGAACAAGGTCAAGGCGGCGCCCGTGCGCTACACGCAGCGCGCGGTGGCGGCCGGACGCGCGCAGGCGATCGTCGTCAACAGCGGTAACGCGAACGCGTGCACGGGAGGGCCGGGGCTCGCGGACTCCGAGGAGATGGCGAAGCTCACAGCCGGGTCGCTCGGCCTCGCGGCCGACCTCGTGCTGGTGGCGTCGACCGGCGTCATCGGCGTTCCGCTCCCCATGGACGCGATCCGTTCGGGCATCCCCGTCGCGGTGAATGCGCTGTCCTCGGACGGCGAGGCGGCGGCGCGCGCCATCCTGACGACGGACAACTTCCCGAAGACCGCGGCCGTGCGGCTCGACATCGACGGGGTCGGGGTGACCATCGGCGGAATGGCGAAGGGCGCGGGAATGATCCACCCGAACATGGCGACCACGCTGTGCTTTCTGACGACCGACGCCGCGGTGCCGCCCGCCGTCCTGCGCGGGGCGCTGAAGCGCGCGGTCCAGGAGTCCTTCAACTCCATCACCGTCGACGGCGACACCAGCACGAACGACACGGTCCTTCTGCTCGCCAACGGCTGCGCCGGCGGCGCCCCGATCACGAACGGCGAGGCGCTGACGCGGTTCACCGCCGCCCTGACCCTCGTCGCGGGAGAGCTCGCCCGCATGGTCGTCCGCGACGGCGAGGGCGCGACGAAGCTCGTCGAGATCTCGGTCGAGGGCGCGGCGTCCGACCTCGAGGCCCGGCAGGCCGCGATGACCGTGGCCAACTCGCTGCTCGTGAAGACCGCCCTCCACGGGGGGGAGCCGAACTGGGGACGCATCCTCGCGGCGCTCGGCCGGTCCGGCGTCGAAATGAACGAGGAGACGACGGACGTGTCTTTCGGAGCGCTCGACGTCGTGCGCGGCGGACTGGGCGTGCCGGGAGTGTGGGACGCGGCCGCGGCGGCGCTCGAGGAGAAGGAGGTCTCGATCCGCATCCGGCTGGCCGTGGGAAACGGCGCCGCGAAAGTCTGGACGTCCGACCTCTCCGAGGAGTACGTGCGGATCAACGGGAGCTACACGACGTGAGCGGCACCTGGAACGGTTTCTCCGCCAACCCCGACGCGATCGGGACGTCGCTCGCCCAGGCGCTCCGCTACGTCGCCGCGTGGCGCGGCAAGACCGTCGTCGTGAAGTTCGGAGGCGCAGCCGTCGACTCGCTCGAGAACGGGACCGTGCCGGAGGACCTCGTCCTCCTGCAGCAGGCGGGCGTTCGGCCGATCCTCGTCCACGGCGGCGGCCCGGAGATCACGCGCGAGCTCGAGAAGAGCGGCCATCGCTCGGAGTTCCGGGACGGGCTCCGCGTGACCGACGAGGCGACGATGGAAGTCGTCGAGCGGGTCCTGGGAGGCACGGTCAACAAGCGTCTCGTGAACCTCATCTCCCGAGCCGGCGGCCGCGCGGTCGGAGTGTCCGGGAAGGATGCGCGCGTCCTCCATGCGAAGCCGCACGAGCACAACGCCGAGCTCGGGTTCGTCGGCGAAGTCGACCGCGTGGAGCCCCGGATCGTGGAGGTCCTCCTCGAGGAGGGTTTCCTGCCGGTCGTCGCGTCGCTCGGCTTCGGGCCGGACGGCCACGCCTACAACGTCAACGCGGACACGGCCGCCGCGGCGCTCGCCGTCGCGGTCAAGGCCGACAAGCTCGTCCTTCTGACCGACGTCGCCGGTATCTATCGCGAGATCTCGGGGGGTCGGGAGCTCCTCTCGGAGCTCTCTCCCGAGGAAGCGCGCCTGCTGCTGTCGTCGGGCGCGGTCACGCGCGGGATGATCCCGAAGGTGACGGCGGCGCTCGGCGCGGTCGAAGCGGGCGTCCCTTCGGCGCACATCGTCGGGGCGGAGACGGCGCACTCCCTCCTCCTCGAGCTCTTCACGCGGTCGGGAATCGGCACGATGATCCATCCGGTCGCGCCGCACCCGGTGGCGCTGGCGTCGCCGGTATGACGGCGCCGGCCCCTCTCGCGAGCTCGGCGGCCGTCGCGGCCGAGGCGGACCGCGTGCTCTTCCGCAACTACAAGCGCGCGCCGGTCGCTTTCTCGCACGGCCGCGGGGTCCGACTCTACGACCTCGAGGGGCGCGAGTACCTCGACTTCATCGGCGGCATCGCCGTGTCGAGCCTCGGGCACGCGCATCCCGCGCTCGTAAAGGCGATCTCCGCGCAGGCGGCGCGCTACCTCCACGTGTCGAACCTGTACCAGATCCCGGAGCAGGTCGCCGCGGCGCAGCGGCTCGTCGCGGCGAGCGGACTCGACCGGGCCTTCTTCTGCAACAGCGGCGCGGAGGCGAACGAGGGGGCGATCAAGCTCGCGCGCAAGCGCGGGAAGGCCGTCCGGGGTCCGGCAGCGCACGAGATCCTCGTCACCGACAACTCGTTTCACGGACGGACGCTCGCGACCGTCGCCGCGACCGGCAACCCGCGATACCAGCAGGGATTCGAGCCGATGCCGGCCGGCTTCCGGTTCGTGCCGTTCGACGACCTCGAGGCGATGCGGGCGGCGATCACGGAAGCGACGTGCGCGGTCCTGGTCGAGCCGGTCCAGGGGGAGGGCGGCGTCCTCCCGCCGTCGCCCGGCTACCTCGCGGGCCTTCGTGCGTTGTGCGACGAGAACGCGCTGCTCCTGATCCTCGACGAAGTGCAGACGGGGATCGGCCGGACCGGGAAGATGTTCGCGTACCAGCACGCCGGAGTCCTCCCCGACGTCGCCACGATCGCCAAGGGCGTCGCCGGCGGGGTCCCGGCCGGAGTCGTTCTCGCGACCGACGCCGCGGCCGCGCACTTCGTACCAGGCGACCACGGCTCGACGTTCGGCGGCAACGCGCTCGCCTCTGCCGCGATCGTCGCCGTCCTCGACGCGATCGAGCGCGAAGACCTCCTGGAGAACGCGGCCACGGCGGGCGCCCGGCTCGTCGCCGGACTGGAAGAGCTGCGAGAGAAGCACCCCATCCTCCTCGAGGTCCGCGGCGCGGGACTCCTCGTCGGCGCCGACCTCTCGATCGAGGCAGCGCCGGTCGTCGAGGCGTGTCTCTCGCGCGGCCTCCTCGTCAACTCCGTTCGACCGAAGACACTCCGCTTCGCGCCGCCGCTCGTCGTCTCGGAGGCGGAGGTGGATCGCGCCCTGGAAATTCTGGACGAAACCCTCGCGGCGCTCGGCGTTCCCGCGGCCGCCGCCGAAAAGGAGATCGCGTGAACGTGAAGAAGGTCGCCCTCGCCTACTCCGGAGGCCTCGATACCTCCGTGATCATTCCGTGGCTCAAGGAAACCTACGGCTGCCGCGTCGTGGCCGTCGTGGTCAACGTGGGTCAGCTCGACGACTTCGCCGCCGTCGAGAAGAAAGCGCTCGCTTCCGGCGCGTCGGAGTGCCGGGTCGTCGACGTGCGCGACGAGTTCATCCGCGACTACGCGTTCCCGGCGCTCCGCGCCGGCGCCGTCTACGAGGGGCGCTATCTCCTCGGCACCGCTCTCGCCCGCCCGCTCATCGCGCGCGTCCAGGTGGAAGTCGCGAAGGAAACGGGCTGCGACGCGCTCGCCCACGGGTGCACGGGCAAGGGCAACGACCAGGTCCGGTTCGAGCTGACGTACCGGGCCCTCGCCCCCGAAATGCCGGTGATCGCGCCCTGGCGCGAGTGGACGTTGAAGTCGCGCGAGGACGAGATCGCGTATGCCGCGAAGCACGGCATCCCGGTGCCGGTGACGGCCGCCAAGCCGTACTCGATCGATCAGAACCTCTGGCACACGTCGTACGAAGGGGGTGTCCTGGAGGATCCGGCGACCGCGCCGCCCGACGATATGTTCCAGCTCACCGTCGATCCGTCGGAGGCTCCGGACGAGCCGGCATTCGTCGAGATCGGCTTCGAGCACGGAGTCCCGGTCGCGCTGAACGGCGTCGCACGGCGGCCGGCCGATCTCGTCGCGTCGCTCAACGCTCTCGCGGGCGCGCACGGCGTGGGACGCATGGATCTCGTCGAGAACCGCCTCGTCGGAATGAAGAGCCGCGGTGTGTACGAGACACCGGCGGGCTCGGTCCTGATGGCCGCGCTCCGGGACCTCGAGTCGCTGACCCTCGACCGGGAGACCCACCATTTCCGGGAGACGATCTCGCCGCGATACGCGGAGCTCGTCTACTACGGACTTTTCCACTCCCCTCTCAAGGCGGCGCTGGATGCGTTTCTCGAAGAGTCCCACCGCTGGGTCACCGGGACGGTTCGGCTGAAGCTCTTCAAGGGCTCGTGCCTCGCGATCGCCCGCTCCTCCCCATACTCCCTCTACCGGCACGACCTCGCGACGTTCGGCGAGGACGGCGTCTACGACCAGAAGGACGCCGAGGGCTTCAACAACCTGTGGGCGCTGCCGACGCGGGTCGTCGCGGCCGTCCGGCGCGAGACGGAGGCCGAGGCGAACTCGCCGACGGCTCCCCTGTCTGTCGCGAGCGAGTGAAGAGCGAAGTGAAAACACCCCTTCCTGGAAAGCTGTGGGGTGGTCGCTTCGAAGGCGATCTGGATCCGGAGATCCAGCGCTTCACGTCGTCATTTCCGGTCGACCGCCGTCTGGCGCGGCACGACCTCGTCGGAAGCCTCGCGCACGCGCGGATGCTGCGTGAGACGGGCGTCGTCTCCCCCGAGGACGGGGCTGCGATCCTGACCGGGCTTTCGTCCCTCCTCTGGGACGTGGAGGACTCCCGGATCGACGTGGGCGGCGACGAGGAGGACGTGCACTCCTGGATCGAGAAGAGGCTCTTCGAGCGGATCGGCGAGCCGGCCGGACGGGTGCACACGGCTCGAAGCCGGAACGACCAGACGGCGACGGCGCTGCGCCTCTTCATCCGCGAGGAGGTCGAGCGGGTCGTCCACGCCGTGGCGGCGCTCGAGGAGACCTGGCTCGCGGCCGCGCGCGAGCACGTTCTGACGTGGATGCCGGGCTACACGCACCTCCAGCGCGGACAGCCCGTTTCGCTGGCCCACCACCTCCTCGCACACTTCTGGTCGCTCGCCGCGGATCGACGACGGTTACTGTGGGCGTACCGGTCCGCGAGCGTCTCGGTCCTCGGCGCGGGGGCGCTCGCCGCCTCGCCGCACCCGATCGAGCCGCGCCGCACGGCGGAGCTCCTCGGGCTCGACGCCATCTTCGAGAACAGCATCCACGCGGTCTCGGATCGCGACTACGTCGTCGAAGCCGCCTTCGCGTGCGCGCTCACCGCCATTCACCTCTCCCGGTGGGCGGAGGAGGTCGTGCTGTGGACGACGGCGGAGTTCGGCTTCGCGACGCTGGACGACTCCGCGTCCATGGGGTCGAGTCTCATGCCCCAGAAGAGGAACCCGGAGCCGGCGGAGCTCGTGCGAGGGAAGGCGGGACGCGTGGTCGGCGACCTGACCGCGCTCCTCGTCGTACTGAAGGGACTGCCGCTCGCGTACGACAGCGACCTCCAGGAAGACAAGGTGGCGATCTTCGACGCGCTCGACACGACCCTCGCGTGTCTGGGCGCCGCGCGGCGCATCAGCTCGGGCCTCGTCTTCCACCCGGAGCGGATGAGCCGCGCGCTCGACCAGGGGCACGCGACCGCGACCGACCTCGCCGACTATCTCGTTCGGAAGGGCGTCCCCTTCCGCACCGCGCACGACCAGGCGGGCCGCGCCGTCCGGGAGGCGGAGAAGCGCGGCGGAGGACTCGCCGACCTCCCGATCGACGTTCTGCAGGCGATCTCTCCCCGGGCGGAGGAGGACTTCCGCTCGGTGCTCTCACCGGAGTCCTCGGTGCGCGCGCGGCGCTCGCCCGGCGGCCCCTCGCCGGACGCCGTCTCCGGGCAGCTCGATCTCGCCGCCGCCGAAGTGGCGGAGACGCAGCGTTGGCTCTCGGAGAGACAGACTCCGCCCATCTATCGCGCGCACCTGCGCGGGCGTCTCCTCTCGGGAGAGATCTCGTGAACCGCGCGACCCGCGAGCGCGCGATCCTCGAGATCGTCGGGGAGCAATCGGTCGGGACGCAGGAGGAGCTCGCGCGCGCGCTCGCCCGGCGCGGCGCCTCCGTGACCCAGGCCACCGTGTCGCGTGACGTCAAACGGCTCGGCCTCGTCAAGGTGGCCGGCGCCGGCGGCGCGTACCGCTATTCGATCTCCAACGGGGTCGGGGGCGCGCATCCCTCCGCAGACGACAACCTGCGCAACGCGTTCCGGGAATTCGTCACCGGCGTGGACGCCGGCGAGGCGTTCTTCGTCGTCAAGACGCTGCCCGGCCGTGCAAATGCCGTCGGCATCGCGCTCGACGAAGCGCGCCGGCCCGAGGTGGCGGGCACGATCGCCGGGGACGACACGATCCTCGTCATCGTCCGGAAGGCGCGCGACCGCGATCGCGCGCGGCGGGAGCTCGAGAAGCTGGTCGGCTGACGCCGACTCGCCGTCAGGGCCCTCCCGGCACACGGTTCGCCTGCCAGATCGAGAACGTGAGCGCGGTCGCATAGGCGACCCAGAGCCCATAGGGCACGAACAGCCCGGCGGCGAGGCGGGAAATGGGCATCGCCGACATTACGAATCCGACGATCGCGGCGTCCAGGAGGACGATGTCGAAAAGGGCCAGATCCGTCCGATGCAGGCCGAAGAAGAGCCACGACCACAGACCGTTGAGAATGAGCTGGCCGACCCAGAAGGACAAAGCGGTCGAGCCGTGACCGTCCCGACTCCGCCACACCAGCCAGCCCGCGACGGCGATCGCCAGATACAGCAGGGTCCAGACCGGCGCGAACAGCCAGTCCGGCGGAGTCCATGCAGGCTTCTGGAGCGCCTGGTACCACTCGCCCGGGCGGAAGCGCGAGGCGGTGAAGGCCACGGCGAAGACGGCGAGGAGAAACAGAGCAAGGGACTTCATTGCGGCCGATCCTAGCGAAAACGAGCGCGGTCAGCGGTGAGACGATGTCCGGGAATCGACCTCGGTCACTGGACTCCCGCCGGTTTCACCTTCCGAGCAACGCCGAGGCGACGGCCGAACTCGTAGTAGATGAAGTGGGTGACGTGACCGTGCCGGTTGCGCCGGAAGCGCCCCTCGCCGTCGAACTCCGTCGTCACCAGCGTGTCGGGTCTGCGAGATGCCAGGACGCTGCGTTGCCCGCCGGCGTAGCTCGCCAGCACGTTGCCTTCCCGTCGGATGGTCACGCTGTGGTCCGGTCGGTTGGAGAATCGGTATTCGCCCACGAACTCGTTGAACACGCCGGCCCGCACCCGTTGCGTGAAAGCCGGCGTGGGCGCGACGACCAGAAAGGCCTCGGCGATGGGACGCGGAAGGCGCCGGCGAAGCCGGAGACGCGCTGCATAAACGCGCTTTCCCGCCTGGGCGACGGTGAGGCCGAGCTCCCGCGCAACAACACGCAGGGGCTCGCCCAGAAAGTAGAACAGCATCACCGCCTCGCGCTCGTCGGCGGGTAGTCCGTCCAGGACGCGCAGGATCCACCACAAGGTCTCGTGCCGGCTGGCCCGCTCCGCCGGGTCGCTTGCGCTCTCCGATAAGTGGGTCTCATCACTCG
The DNA here is from genome assembly GCA_035457525.1 of Thermoanaerobaculia bacterium. GTDB lineage: Bacteria > Acidobacteriota > Thermoanaerobaculia > UBA5066 > Gp7-AA6 > Gp7-AA6. The sequence goes on from DATIBN010000170.1 coordinate 10,692, forward strand.
CGCTCGAGAGGACTCCGATCGATGCGATTTGCCGACGCCGGGCCCGGGCACACTGGGTCCGGACCAGACGCTTGAGCCAACCGCCGAACGCAGCGGGCTCGCGCAGATCGGGAAGGCTGCGCCACGCGACGAGGAATGCCTCCTGACAAGCGTCCCGCGCGGCCGCCACGTCCTCGCTTGCCCGGAGCGCGGTGGCGAACGCCATCTCCTCGAACCGCTCGACGAGAATCGTGAAAGCCGCCTGCTGCTCGTGGATCGGCGCGCGGGCATCGCGTGCCCGGCGCACCAGTTCAGCCACATGGTCCGTGGCGTCAGCCGTCATGCGCCGTCTCGCCGGCGCCAGCCGGAGACCAGACGGGCGAAGTGGGACCACCGACCGCGAAGAACGATGAGCGAGAGCACGAGCGGGAGAATCTCACTCGTCACCTGCGCAGGATGGCCCCAGTAAACGTGGGTGCCCATTGCGCCGAGCATCACCAGAACGATCATGGCGGCGCCTGCCGAGGCGGTCCGTCGGGTCATCAGCAGGATCGCCGCAGCGATCTCCCACGATCCGACCAGAATGCGGAACCAAACCGGGAAGTGCCACACCGCGAACGCGCGGGCCCAGCCGCTCGTATCCGAGAATTTCGCGATCCCCTGGCGTCCGAAGACGTACACCAGGAAGAGGGTCGGCAGCCACAGGGCGAGATCCACCCACGCAATCCTTTTCACGTCGTCTCCTCCATGGCCTCTCCATGAAAGAGCCGCGACGGCGATGAAAGTTTCCCGCCGTGCTTCCCCCGTCTTGCCCCTCCTCGAACCGTGAGCGTAGCGTTGCGGCGTGAGCGAAGGAGCTCCCCGCGTGACGCCTCGGGAGGCGCTCGAGGTCGCGCAGCGTTGGAACGCCCGGGCGACCGGATTGGTCCATCTTCGCTCCGGCGAGAACTCCACGTGGCGCCTGGCCCTGGGAGGCCGGCCGTACGTCCTGCGGCTCACCGGCGAAAGTCATCGGGACCGGGCGCAGCTCGAAGCGGAGCTCGCGTTCGTGGACCACCTGTCGGCGGGAGGACTGCACGTGGCTCCGGCCCTGCCGACGGCGAGCGGAGAGCGGGTACTCGACGTGACCGGGCTGGCCTCCACGCACGAGCGCATCCGCGCGACGGTTTTCGAGCGGCTCCAGGGACGCCACTTCGCCTATCGCTCGCGGGACATCGATCGGCCGCTTTTTCACCTGTGGGGCGAGACGATGGCTCGCTTGCACCAGTTGTCGTGCACGTTCGAGGCGCGGCCCGAGGCGCGGCGTCCCGAGTGGCCCGACGATCCGGTGGCCGGGTGTCGCATGGATGGCGTCGTTCTGGACGCGGAGACCCGGGCGATTCGTGAGGACTTGCTCAACTGGATGCGCGAAATGTCCCCGGAGCCGGCGCACTACGGGATGGTCCACGGAGACTTCGAGCGGACCAACTTTCTGCTCCACGGAGGATCCATCGGGCTGTTCGATTTCGACGACTGCTGCAAGCACTGGTTCATCTGGGACATCGCGTGCGCTTTGTGGGTCTTCCGGAACGCGACGGCCGGCGAGCGCACGCGCATCCTCGGTTGGTTCCTCGAGGGGTATGCGGCGGTCCGGGAGCCCGACTCCCGGCGCATGCCGCACTTCTCGGAAGTCATCCGGCTCCGGACCGTCGCGCTCCTGCTGCACCGGCTGCGCCGCGCCACGGTCCTCATCAGCGCGGCCGACCGGGACTGGATCGCACGAACCCGGGCGTGGCTCCACTCCCGCTGGAGCTGGTGAGTTTCTACGCGACCCGGACCTGCCGGCGCACGTTCGCGGGCACCCGCTCGTCGGGCGTCAGGATCCCGCGGAAGTTCAACGGGTCCGCCGCCGACACGACGAGCGGCGCGGGGTTGGGCGACGACGCGCCGCTGCGCCGCACCTCGCGCAGGAGCGTCACCGCTTCGGGTAGCGCATACTGCTCGCCGTCGAAGCCCGCGACGAACCGCCCGCCCCGGACCTCTCCTCTCGCTTCGAGGGCGCGGCACGCGCGGGCGACGTCCCGCCACGGGATCGGCTGCTTTTCCCGGGCGAGCGTTTTCCGGAAGACGACGCCCGTGCGGTGCAGCAGTCGCCGTGCGACGAACTCGGCGGCCGTCCTCGCGGCGGCCGGGGACGGCTCTGACGCCTCGCGTCGCAGCACGCTCCACCGCCCCGCCGGGAGGTCGCCCGTCCTCCGCCGGGACGCCGGCACGATCAGCCATCGCAGCCCGCCGAAAGAATCGCACGTGACGCGACCGAGCCCGATCAGCTCGACCACACCTTCCTCGGCGAGCGATCTCGAGAAGTCCGTGGTGCGCAGGAGCTCCGGGAGGAACATCGCGCCGCGCTTTTCGAGCGCCTCCTCGACCTCCCGGGCCGTGCGGCCCGGCTCGACACCCGGCTTCCCTGGTCCCGCTCCGGCGAGCTCCGCCCAGCTCTCGAGGTCCTCTCGCTTCACGAGACAGATCGGCGTCCGACGGATCGGGCCCGCGCCCACGCCCCACAGGCGGCCCCACGCGACTTCGCCCGAGATCGTCACCTGGTCCAGCCACTCGCGCCGGTAACCGCGCACGCGTGACGGAAGGATGCTGCCTTCCCAGGCCGCGGCGGGCACGTCGAACCCGGCGAGTTGCGCCGCGACCTCCGCCACGCCTCCCGGTCCCTCCAGGCGATACGCGGGGTCCACGTGCTGCCAGCACGCGAGGAACCGGACGAATTGCGCGGCGGTGACGGGCTCGATCTCGCGCCGGAGCCGGTCGAGCGTGTACCGGTGGATGCGGGCGAGAAGCCTGCGGTCGCACCAGGCCGTGCGGCCGTCGATGCGGGTGCGGAGCACGACGCCCTGATTCTCGAGCTCCACGAACAGATGTTCGTCGCAGGTGACGAGCGGGTCGTCGGCGACGACCGGGCCGAGCGCTTCCAGGCGTCCCTTGAGGACGGTCTTCGGATCGCGCGAGGCCTCCGCCGCGAACCAGCGATCCCCCTCGCGGACGACGCGGCGTGCGAGGGCGAGCTCGTCGAGCCACGGCTGCCACGGCCGGCCTTCGTCCACCGTGACGTAGCCCATCCAGAGCAGCGCCTCGTGGACCTCTTCCGCATCCTGGGGCTGCGGCCACGCCTCCTCGCGCACGCGGGCGATCGCGTCCGGATCGAGCGAGCCGATGTCGTCTGCGCTTCGAACGTCGAGCACGCGCCGGGCGAAGACCGCCTGGGTGCGGCGCTCTTCGAGCGGGGCGTCGTCTAAGAACGTGTACGGCTGCGAGGAGAGGATTCCGCGGGCGAACGACGAAGGCTCGACGGTGTCCACGGAGCGCCGCTCGATCGAGCCGTCGGCGAGACCGCGGAGCACCTCCAGGAAGCCGTCGACGTCCATCGCTTCGGTCAGGCAGTCCTCGACCGTCTGCCGAACGATCGGGTGCTCCATCGGGACCTCGAGCGGCCCTCCGGGGAGCGTCTCCGGGCACGCGAGGACCTGCGGGAATGCTCCCGCGAGCAGGTCGTTGGCGCGCATCCGCAGCAGGTTGGCCGGCACCTTCTTCCCGTTGCGTGATCGCTCCAGCAGCAGCGACCGCTGCGCGTTCCAGCGCCAGCGCGTCTCGAACATGGGCGCCGGAAGGAGCGCCTGGACGAGGACGTCGCGCGCCGTATTCGGGTGGAGGTAGTCGAAGACGGAGTCGAGCGGGAAGCTGTGCTGCGGCCCGAGCGAGAGGACGATCGACTCCTCGTTCGAAGCCGCCTGCAGCTCGAACCCGAACCCGACGCAGAACTTCTTGCGCAGCGCGAGACCCCAGGCGCGGTTGATTCGGGAACCGAAGGGCGCGTGCACCACGAGCTGCATGCCGCCGCTCTCGTCGAAGAACCGCTCGAGGATGACGCGCTTCTGCGTCGGGACGGCGCCGAGGGCGCGCCGGCCGGCCGAGACGTAGTCCGCGATCTGCACGGCCGCGCCGGCGGGAAGCGCGTCGCCGCAGGCCGCCCGCAGACGCTCGACGGCGGAGGATTCGTCGTCGGGGCAGTCCTCGCGAAGTGAACCGATCTCGGCGGCGAGCTCGCGCGTCCTCCCCGGAGCTTCGCCCAGCCAGAACGGCAGGCTCGGCGGCAGCCCCTTCGCGTCGGCGACGCGCACCGTGCCCGGCTCGACCCGGAGGATGCGCCAGGACGCGTTGCCGAGCTGGAAGATGTCACCGCCGTTCGACTCGATCGCCCAGTCCTCGTTGACGGTCCCGACGAGCGTCCCCTCCGGCTCGAGCCGCACCTGGTAGTCCGCGGTGTCGGGGATCGCGCCGCCCGAGAGGAGGGCCGTCAGCCGCGCGCGCCGCGTCGCCATCACCCGCCCGTGGACGCCGTCGCGGTGAAGGAGGGCGCCACGGCCCGAGCAGTGGAGCGCGACGACCTCGTCGAACTCGCTTCGCGAGAGGTCCCGGTAGGGCCAGGCCCGGCGGAAGATCTCGTAGAGCGCCTTCTCCTCCCAGGGAGCGGGGACGCACGCCGCCACGATCTGCTGCGCGAGGATGTCGAGAGGCCGCGGCGGCACCGGCGTCCGATCGAGGACCGACTCGCGGATGCATTTCAGAAGCGCCGCGCCCTCGACGAGCTCGTCGAGCGTCAGCGGGAAAAGCCGCCCCTTCGGGACCTTCTTCAGAGCGTGCCCCGCGCGCCCGACGCGCTGGAGGAGCGTCGCGATCGACCGCGTGGCGCCGACCTGGATGGCGAGGTCCACGTCGCCGATGTCGATCCCGAGCTCGAGCGATGCCGTGGCGACCAGGGCGCGGAGCTTCCCCGCCTTGAGGCGCTCCTCCGCGTCGAGGCGGCGCTCGCGCGAAAGGCTCCCGTGGTGGCTCGTCACCGCGTCCTCGCCCATCAGTTTGGTCAGCTGACCCGCGATCCGCTCCGCCATCTTCCGCGTGTTGACGAACACGAGCGTCGTGCGGTGCTCGGCCACGAGCTCGGCGATCCGCTCGTAGATCTCGGCCCACTGCTCGTGGGAGCAGACCGTGCCGAGCGGGGACGGAGGGACCTCGATGCCGAGGTCGAGCTCCCGGAACGTGCCGGCGTCGACGAGGGTGCAACGACGCCCGGCGCCGACCAGGAACCGACCGACCTCGTCGAGAGGCTTCTGCGTGGCGGAGAGCCCGATCCTCTGGACCGGCGCCCCCGTCAGGCTGTCGAGCCGCTCGAGCGAGAGCGCGAGGTGGCTCCCCCGCTTGTCCCGGACGAGGGCGTGGATTTCATCGACGATGGCCGTCCGGACGGTCGCGAGCATCCGCCGGCCGCCGTCGCTCGTGAGAAGGAGGTAGAGGGACTCCGGGGTCGTGACGAGGATGTGCGGCGGGCGCCGGACCATCGACGTGCGGTCGCCCGGCGACGTGTCGCCCGTCCGCACGAGCACCCGGACCTCGGGAACCGCCGGATCGGCCGCTCGGATCTCGGCGAGCGGACCCTGCAGGTTCTTCTGGACGTCGTTCGAGAGAGCGCGCAGCGGCGAAACGTAGAGGACCTGGGTCTCGTCGGAGAGCTCCGTCCCCTGCCGGACGAGCGAGTCGATCGCCGACAGGAATGCGGCGAGCGTCTTTCCGGACCCGGTCGGCGCGGCGATGAGCGTGTGTTCGCCCGCGCGGATCGGCGGCCAGCCGTCGCGCTGCGGGGGCGTGGGTTCACCGAGCCGGTCGGAGAACCACCTCTGGATCGCGGGGTGAAAAGGAGGGAAGAGGGACACCGCGCCGGATACTAACCTCCGCGATCATCGACCGCCAAGCCGGAAGGCCGCGACCGGCGCGAGAAGCGTCGTCGCGAGAACGAGGATCCAGATTCGGCCCTTCGAGAGGTCGTAATCGTCGAGCAGCTTCTCCCAGGAATTGCGGAAGACCCAGTGCCCGACGCCGAACTCGAATGCGAGCGTCAGCACGAGCCAGATCCCGCCGACCAGCCACGCGTCCCTCTCCGTCGCCGGTTCGATCCATGGGATCGTGAGCCACGCCGCCACGGCGATGAGCGCCGACAGCAGCAGCGTGCTCACGAAGCGACCGGTGTGTTCCCCGATCCGCGGCGCGAGCACGAGGGTGCGCAGCGTGCCGTTGGCGATCGCGAGCAGGACGAGGAGGAGCCAGACGAGAAGGGCCCGGCCGATCACGTCAGACAAACCGCGGGGTGCGGATTCCGGCGCATCCGGAGGAGGAAGTAGCCGGCGCACAGCCAGAGGAGAGTCACCGTCAACCATGCGACGAGCGATTGGCTGGCCCCCCAGGGGTTCGCCGCGCCCGTCTCGGCCGACGGCACGATGTCCTTCGTGTTGTTCACGGCGGCGTGCATGAGCATGACCGGAAGCAGGCTGCCGCGCGTATTCGCATACAACCAGGCCATCGCCACGGACAGCGCGGTCACCTGGAGGACGTACACCAGAAAGGACTGACCCGCGAGGTCGGCGCCCGGAAAAAAGAACAATGGCAGGTGCCAGCCCGCCCAGAAAACGCCGAGCAGCACGCTGGCCCCGCCGAGGCCGAACCGCTTGGCGAGCCGAGGGAGCGCGTATCCCCTCCAGCCGAGCTCCTCGCCGGCCTGGCCGCCCACGACGGTCGAAAACAGGGTCGCGGCCAGCATCGCGTACCAGGGAACATTGCCGAAAACCGGCCAGGTGCCGGTGACGACTCGATGCAATGCGGCGACGGTGAGCTTGACCAGGGCCATGTAGCCGAGGGCGAATGCGTACCAGCGTGCGGGGACCTGCCAATCGATGAGCCTCCGAAGGAGCGCGACCACGCCCGGGCGTCGGGTCGTCCGCCCGGTAAGCCAAAGCGCGACGAATCCGGGCGTGAAGACGCCCAGGTAGAGCAGGAGCCAGCGCAGACCCGCAGCCGACGTCTCGCGCGCCGCGAGCCAGAAGCCCCAGGACACGACGAACGTGACGACGAAGAATCCGAGGGAGTCCGGGAGGGATCGGCGGCTCCCCTCCGAAGCCATGTCAGCCGCTGCCGCGCCGGCTGCGGCGCAACGAGCTGGGTTTTCTCTTTCTCGCCGGCTTTTTCCTCGGTTTCGCCCGAGTTCTCTTGCGCGCCGGCTTTCTCTTCGGCTTCGTCGGCTTCTTCGGAGTCACGCGCTCGGGAAGTTTCGCCTTTCCCGTCTCGCGATTCCATTCCTCGTACGTCTCGGGGGAGATCTCCCCTTTGACCAGGAGCTCGGCGAATTTTCTCCGCTGCGCCCGACTCTTGAACGGCATCGTCTTGTCTCCCGAGACCCCTACGAGCGGGGAACTTCATGATCGGTCAGCACCGGCAGGTACTCGATCCACGGGCCCACTGCCGATCGGTACTGCTTCGCCATGACCCTCGCGACCTGCGCGACGTGTCCCAGGTCGTGGACGACCCAGGCCGCAAGCAGCTGCCGGAGAGTGACGGCTCCGAGGGCCGGGTGTTCGCCCGGCAGGTCGAGCTGCGCGTCGGTGAGACGCCACGACCGCAACAGCTCGAGGTTGCCCGCTCGGAGCCGGGCAAACTCGGCCAGCAGAGATTCGAGGGTCCGCCCGGCGTTCCGCGTCCGATGGCGGAAGCGATCGTACGGCTCGAATCGGGGGTTGGAGCCGCCGGCGAGGATGATTCGCGCCCGCGGAATCCAGTCCGTCTCTTCGCCGTCGATGAGGTGACCGACCACGTCGAAGGGACTGAACGTGTCCGGTCCTTCGATTCCGCGAGCCCAGGGCTCCGCGACGCCCCGGAGGAGCGCCTCGAGCGTCGCCGGAGACCGTCGCAGGACGTCGATCGAAAGGTCGAGAGAAAAGTTCACGGGACCTCCTCGCCAACCATCCCGAGTAGAAAGCCGCGGGTTAGAGCCGGAGGCGTCGCGAGCGGAGCGACGAGAAACCCCGAGATCCGTCTCATTCGATGACCTCGGGCGGGCAGACGACAGCCGCTCAGCTCTCTCCTTCACCGAGCACCCGGGCGATCGCGGTGATGGTATTCCAGTTGCGCGTGGTCGCTGGCGCTCCGAAGAGCCGGTCCAGGGTGCCGAGGTAGCCGATCGCCTTCATCTGGCGGCGGTACACGCCGAAGATGAACCGATCGTCCCTTCCGAGGATCTTCAGAAGCCACTTGCCGCTCGAAGGAAAGGCAATGGGAGTCGACGGCGCCGAGCGCGGGCGTTGCGACAGGACGCTCACGAAGCGGACGATGTCGGGTCGCTCCGGCTGGTCCGTGAAGGGATTCCGAGACAGCAGCCGGACGATTTCGCGGCCCTGGCAGATCATGACCTCGGTATCGAACGGAAGCCCGCGCGCCAGCTCCGCGCGGAGTTGCGTCCGGGTGACCGGCCGCCGGATCACGAAGGTGCCGGCCGCCCCGATGTTGACAGGATCGAGGTGCTTCAGACGTTCGACGAGCGTGGTCGGTCGGAAGGTCCTGTGGCCACCGACGTTGACTCCCCTCAGAAGAACGACGAGCGCCACGAGCTTCTCCTCATTTTTGCGGGGCCGACGCAATCACCTTGACCATTCGGAAGTGGGGCACGGTGACATCCATGAACTCGTCGCCGACGATCGTGTACCCCAGCGTCTCGTAGAACCCCACGGCCGATGCCCTGGCGTGCAGGACGAGATTGGTGAAACCGCGCCACCGGAGATTGGCCTCGAGCTCGTTCATGAGGCGCTTCCCCAACCCTTTCCGCTGATGGATGGGCGACACGGCCATCTGGCGGATCCTTGCAT
>DATIBN010000171.1:0-2626 GCA_035457525.1 Thermoanaerobaculia bacterium
CCTAGAAGTGGAAGTGGACCGAGTCCTCACCCGTGAGCGCCCGGACCTCTCCCGTCAGGCGCGGCGACGGCGTGACGCGGATCGAGTCCGCGGCCCTCAGCTTCACGTCGAAGTCTCCCGGCCGGACGAGGCGGAGAGCGAGCGACGTCGTCCCGGAGTGCCCGCGGAGGAGGTCCTTCAAGCGGCCCATCAGGGACTCGTCGGCGAGGGTCAGGTCGATGCGGATCTCCATCTCGCGCGCGAGCCGCTCGCGGATGCCCTCGAGGGGCGTCACGTCCTGGACGGTGAGCTCGATCGATGCGCCCGCCTCGCGGGCGATGGCGGTCACGAGAACCGGGAGGTCGGCGCGGATCCAGGCGGCGACCTTCTCGTAGAGGCTCGCGAACACGCAGATGGGGACGCCGCCCGTGGTGTCCTCGAGCGTCGCCTTCAGCATCGTCTTGCCCTCGTTGACCCCCTTCTTGATCTTCTGCTTCTTGACGTTGACGAGCACGCCCGCGACGCGCACGATCTGGTCGACCTTCGACGTCAGCTCCTGCACGCGCGCATCGGCGAAGCGGTTGATGTCTTCGGCGTATTTCGTCAGCGGGTGCCCCGTGACGTAGAAGCCCAGGACCTCCTTCTCCTTCTGGAGCTTCTCCTCCAGGCTCCACTCCGGGAGCTCCGCGAAGTGATCGGTCTCGACGTCGTCCGCCCCGGAGGCGAAGAGGTTCGTCTGGCCGAGCTCCGCCTCCTCGCGCCGGCGAGCCGCGTCGGCAGCAACCCTCTCGGAGGCGGCCGTCAAGGTCGCGCGGTTCCTTCCGAGCGAGTCGAGCGCGCCCGCGCAGATCAGGGCGTCGAGCGTGCGCTTGTTGACGAACCGGGGGTCGAGCCGGTGCGCGAGGTCCGTGAAGGACGAGAACGGCCGGAGGCTCCGTTCCTGCAGGATCGACTCGGCGGCCTGGTCGCCGACGCCCTTGATGGCCGCGAGTCCGAACCGGATCGCCGGGCCGACGGCGGTGAAGTTCTTCCGGGACTCGTTGATGTCCGGCGGCAGCACGGGAATCCCCATCTCGGCGCAGTCGCCGATGACCTTCACGATCCCGTCGGTCGAGCCGATCTCGGCGGACAACGCCGCGGCGAGGAAATCCACCGGGTAGTGCGCCTTGAGATAAGCGGTCTTGTAGGCGACGAGCGCATACGCCACGGCGTGCGACTTGTTGAAACCGTAGCGGGCGAACGGCTCGATCAACGACCACAGGTGCTGCGCCTTCTTCTGCGGCGTGCCGTGCTCCACGCACCGCCCGATGAACTTCTCCCCCTCCGCGACCATGATCTCGCGCTTCTTCTTTCCGATCGCCTTGCGCAGCAGGTCCGCCTCGGCGAGCGAGTAGCCCGCGACGCGCGACGCGATGCGCATGACCTGTTCCTGGTAGACGAGGATGCCGAACGTCTCCTGGAGGATGTCCTCGATCTCCGGCAGCGGGAAAGTCACCTTGCTCGCGCCGTTGCGGCGGCGGACGTACTCCTCGACCGTGCCGGCGTCCAGCGCGCCCGGCCGGTACAGCGCGTTCAACGCGGCCAGGTCCGCGAAGACCTTCGGGCGCGCGCGCCGCAACAGGTCGCGCATCCCGGAGGAGTCGAACTGGAAAACGCAGGCGGTCCGTCCCGACCGGAAGAGCTCGTATGTCTTCTCGTCGTCGAGCGGGAGGTGATCGAGGTCGACGACGTCGCCCGTGCGCTCCCGGATTCCGTCTCTCGCCGCGTCCATGATGTCGAGCGTGATGAGACCGAGGAAGTCGATCTTCAAGAGGCCCATCTTCTCGACCGCGTTCATGTCGAACTGGGTCGTCACGTCGCCCGTGTTCGTGCGATAGAGAGGGAGATACTCGGTGATCGGGCGCGGGGCGATGACGACGCCCGCCGCGTGCATGCCGGCATGGCGGGACAGGCCCTCCAGCCGCTCGGCGATCTGCACGACCTTCGCGACCGACTCGTCCGTGGCGATGGCCTCCTTGAGCTGCGGCGACTCCTTCAGGGCGCGCTCGAAGTTCACGTCCACGCCGTCCGGGATGAGCTTGGCGATCCGATCCCCGAGCGCGACCGGCAGCGACAGCACCCGGGCGACGTCCCGGACGGCGAGCTTCGGCTTCAGCTGAGAGAACGTCACGATCTGGGCGACGTTCTCGCGTCCGTACTTCTTCGTCACGTACTCGATGACCTCGCCCCGCCGGGCCTGGCAGAAATCGATGTCGATGTCGGGCATCGAGATGCGCTCGGGATTCAGGAACCTCTCGAAGAGGAGGTCGTAGCGGAGCGGATCGATCTCCGTGATCCCGAGCGACCACGACACGATCGACCCGGCGGCGCTGCCGCGCCCGGGCCCGACCGAGATGCCGCTCTCGCGCGCGTGCCGGATGAAGTCGGAGACGATGAGGAAGTACGAAGGGAATCCCATCTTCTCGACGACGCCGATCTCGTAGTCCAGCCGCTCGCGGTACTTCTCGGGCGGGTTGGGAATCCGCCCCGCGCGGAAGAACGGCTCGAGCCCGGCGAGCCGCCGTTCGAGACCCTCGCGAGCGAGATCCCCGAAGTGCTCGGCCGGCGTCTTGCCCTCCGGGGCCGAGAACGTCGGCAGGTGCAGCCC
>DATIBN010000172.1:0-32727 GCA_035457525.1 Thermoanaerobaculia bacterium
TCCTCGACCCAGAGCTCGGAGGGCGCGTCGTCGCCGCTTCCCTTCTTCACCACGTAGGAGAAGCGCTCTCCACGCCCGATCCAGGCCACGCCCGAGACCGGCCGGCCCGCGATCGGCGGCTCCGCGGTGAGGTCCTCGATCGTGAGCTCGCGCTTCTGCCCTTCGAGCGGCGGCGAAGCGAGAAACGCCGCCGCTGCGAGAGCCGCGAACCACCCGACGCGCGGTCTCACGCGGCTATTCGAGACGCTTGATGATGTGCCAGCCGTACGGGCTCGTGGACGGGTCGTATTCCGCCATCCCGATTTCTCCGGGCGCGAGCGAGAAGCCGACGTTGCCGAAAGCCGGGACCATGCGGTCGCGGGAGAACTCGCCGCTGGCAGGAGCGACGCCGCTGTTGGACAGCGCGTAGATGCCGGGCGGGCGATCGTCCGTGTAGGTGCGGACGAGTTCGTCGAAGTCCTCCCCCTTCTTCGCCCGCTCCAGGATCTCCTGCGCGAGCGCGCGGGCCTCGTCCTGGCTCCGCGTGATGTTCTTTCCCGGGACCTTTCCGGAGAAGGCAATCAGGATGTGCTGGACCTTGATGTGTTCGGCGGGCGCACCGGCGGCGGGAGCGGGCTCGGCCGAAGGCGCGGCCTGGGCAGCCGTCGCTCCGGTCGCCGTCGTCTCGGTCGTGGCGGGAGCGGCCGTGGTCGTGGACGGGGGGGTCGCGGGGGTCTGGCAGCCGAGGGTCGTCACGAGTCCGAGGACGGCGGCGAGCGCCGCGGGGCGGTTCGTTTTCACAGTCACCTCCGTCGAGGATTCTATGCGGCGTGCAGAATAGAGACGTTGCTCGGCACGCTCCTCGCGCTCCTTCTGGCCGTCACGCCGCCGCCTTCTCCCACGGCGGTTGCGAAGAAGCCGGCTCTCCTGGGCCTCGCCGTCAACCTGCCGGACTCGGCGACGCCGGCCGAGCGGCAGAAGGCGCTCGAGGAAGTCCGGCGAGCCGGCGTCTCGGTCTTCGCCCTCGAGCTCTCCTGGCCCGCCGCCGAGAGGCGGCCCGGCCATTACGACGTCGCCGCGGTGACGCGGACGGCGAGGCTGCTGCGTCAGTCCGGAGCCGTCCTTCATCTGGATCTCCCGCTCGTCGCCGGCCGGACCCGCGTCGTTCGACCGGATCTCGCCGACGTCCCCTTCGACGACCCGCGCCTCTCGCTGGCGCTCGGTCGGATGCTCGACGCGCTCGGCCCCGCCCTCCTCGATTTCTCGACGCTTTCGCTCGGCAACGAAGCCGACGCGTACTTCGCCGACAAGCCCGTGGAGCTCGCCGCGTACCGCCGCCTGTTCGCGGGCGCCGTGGAGTTCCTTCGACGGAAGGCGCCGAGGCTTCTCGTCGGCGTCGCGACCGCTGCGCCGACCGACAGCTCCGCACCCGTCGTCGCCGCCGCGCTCCACCAGAAGAGCCCCGTGCTCTTCTACCTGTATGCGCCGTTCGCACGCGGCGCGCCGTTCACGCACCGTCCCCCCGACACCCTCGATCGCGACTGGAAGGCGATCCTCACCGCGGCCGCCGGCCGGCCCGTCGCCTTCACCGAGGTGAGCTTTTCGTCGGCCGCCGAGAACGGCTCGAGTCCGGCGAAACAGGCGGAGTTCGTGCGGCGCATGCACCGGTTCCTCGAGTCCGCGGACGGTGCGCAGCTCCTGTTCGCCCGCTACGTGCCGTGGCGGGACCCGCCCCCGGGCTCGAGCGCCCCCCTCACCCCCGGCGTCGAGGGAAGCCCCGGCGTCGATCGCCGCTCCGCCTTCTTCGAAAACCGCGGCCTTCAGGCCTTCGACGGCGTTCCCAAGCCCGCCTGGAGGGAGCTCGTCCGATCCCCTCGGCGCTGAAACGCTTTCATAGAATGCCGGCGTGCCGCGCCCGCCGGTAACCCTCGATCGGTTCATCCTGGAGGGTCAGCACGCGCACCCGGGCGCCACCGGCGAGCTGTCGCTCCTCCTCATGCGCCTCGGCGTCGCGGGAAAGCGGATCGCGCGCGAGCTCGCGATCGCGGACCAGGCGCACACCCACGGCTCCGCGGGAACCGAGAACGTCCAGGGGGAGGAGCAGAAGAAGCTGGACGTCCGCGCGAACGAAATCCTGGTCGAGACGTTCGACTACGGAGGTCTCGTGAGTTTCGTCGCCTCGGAGGAGCTCGAGGAGCCGCACGTGTACCGGGGCACGTCCGACGGAGCCCGATACCTCGTGCTCTTCGATCCGATGGACGGCTCTTCCAACATCGACGTCAACGGAGTTCTGGGCACGATCTTCTCGGTGCGCCCCCGGCGCGACGGGACGGAACGCGATCTCCTCCGGCCCGGAACCGACCAGGTTGCCGCGGGATACATCCTCTTCGGGCCGGCGGTCCTCTTCGTCTACTCGAGCGGCGACGGCGTGCACGTCTTTTCGCTCGATCCGTCGATCGGAGAGTTCGTCCACGTCCGGAAGCGCGTGCAGATGCCGCAAAAAGGTCGCGCGTACGCGGTCAACGAGGGAAGGCGCGCCGGCTGGTCGGAAGCCGACCGCGCCTTCGTCGAGTACCTGAAGGAGAACGACCCCGCGTCGGGCCGCCCGTACTCGACGCGCTACTCCGGATCGATGGTCGGCGACCTGCACCGCATCCTGTTGGAGGGGGGGATCTATCTCTATCCGGCGGACAGCTCGTCCGGGAAGCCGTCGGGAAAGATCCGGATGCTCTACGAATCGCACCCGCTCGCGTTCATCGCGGAACAGGCGGGCGGCCGCGCTTCCACCGGCCGGGAGCGGGTGCTCGCCCTCGCGCCGAGATCGCTTCACGAGCGAATCCCGGTCGCCATCGGAAGTGCCTTCGAGATCGAGCTTTACGAACGGTTCATGCAGGGAGAGAGGCCGGGAGCGGCGAGCGGACCCGCAGCGGGCTGATAGATTCGCCGGCGGCAGAAGCCTTGCATTTCATCGTCGGAACGACGAGAGGAGGACCATGCGTATGCCCGATGACAAGAAGGACGGAATCGTCTCGGGCGGCCACACGTCGGTTGGCGCGGGAGGCCGCGATTCGGGGATCGTTTCCGGGGGGTCGAGCCAGTTGACTTCCAGGGATGAGAACACGATGCAGACCTACACGGTCGTCGCGGGCGATTCGCTGTCGAAGATCGCCAAGCGCGTCTACGGCAAGGCGAGTCTCTGGCGCAAGATCTACGAAGCGAACCGTGACCACATCAAGGATCCGGACATGATCTTCCCGGGTCAGCTGCTCCGGATTCCCGAAATCTGATTGGAGGAGACGATGAAAAGGACCGCGTACGGGTTGCTCGGAATCGCGATCGCCCTCACCCTCGCGTTTGCCACGGGTGCGTGCAAGAAGAAGGAAATGGCATCACCGCCGCCGGCCGAAGCGCCCGTCGCGAGTGCGCCGGCCGCGCCGATGGGCGGCGCGCGCGTCGAGAGGATCACCGTCGCGAAGGCGGTCAACACCGACGACAGCCCGGGCGAGACGGCCATGGCGTTCGGTCCGAACGACACGGTTTACGTCTCGATGTGGACGGCGGACACGCCCGTCGGCACCGAGATCGCCGCGCGCTGGTTCGGTCCGGATGGCCAGCAGATCACGGAAGACAAGATCGTCACGGACCGGGCCGGTGACGGCTACACGAGCTTCCACGCGGCCAACACGAACGGGTGGAAGCCCGGAACGTATCGCGTCGACATCCTGCTGAACGGCGCACCCGCAGGCTCGACGACCTTCACAGTCTCGTAGGAATCGCACCCCTCGACCGCCGAAGGTTGCACCCTCTCCCCCTCGGGGAGAGGGGGCCGGGGGTGAGGGGTGCTCGTTCTGCCTACACGTTGAATTTGAACAGCATCACGTCGCCGTCAGCCACGACGTAGTCCTTCCCCTCCTGGCGCAGCAGGCCGCGCTCCCGCGCGCCCGACATCGAACCCGCCGCGACGAGGTCGTCGTACGCGACGGTCTCGGCCTTGATGAACCCGCGCTCGAAGTCGCTGTGAATCGCGCCGGCGGCCTCCGGCGCGGTGTCCCCCTCGTGGAACGTCCACGCCCGCACCTCCTTTTCGCTGGCGGTGAAAAACGTCCGCAGCCCGAGCAGGTGGTAGACCGCCCGGATGAGCGTGCCGACGCCCGATTCGCCGACGCCGAGGCCCGCGAGGTACTCGGCCGCCTCCGCCTCGGGGAGATCCGCGAGCTCGGCCTCGATCTCGGCCGACACGACGACGGCCTCCGTCCCGACGTGCGTCTCGGCGTAGTGACGAACGGCCGCGACCCGCGGGAGGTCGTCGGCCCGGGCGAGCTCGTCCTCCGCGACGTTGGCCGCGAAGATCATCGGTTTGGACGTCAGCAGGAAGAGCCGGCGCGCGATCTCCCGCTCCTCCGGGTCGAGCGGCAGCGTGAGCGCCCGCTTCCCGGAGTCGAGGTGGGCGCCGAGCTTCTCGGCGACCGCGAGGAGCGCGCGCGCCTCCTTGTCCCCTCCCCGGGCCCCCTTCTCGGCCTTGTCGCGCGAGCGCGCGACGGTCTCCAGATCTGCGAGGACGAGCTCCGTCTTGACCGTCTCGATGTCGCCCACGGGATCGAGCCCGCCGGCGACGTGCACCACGTCCCGGCTCTCGAAGCACCGGACGACCTCGACGATCGCGTCCACTTCCCGGATGTGCTGCAGAAACTTGTTCCCCAGACCTTCGCCGCGGGACGCACCGCGGACGAGTCCCGCGATGTCCACGAACTCGATGGTCGTCGGGACGATCCGAGAAGTCTTCGAGATCCTCGCGAGCGGCTCGAGGCGGGCGTCGGGAACCGTCACGACGCCGACGTTCGGCTCGATCGTGCAGAACGGATAGTTGGCGGCCTCGGCCTTGCGGGTGCGCGTGAGGGCGTTGAAGAGCGTCGACTTACCGACGTTCGGGAGCCCGACGATCCCCGCGCGGAGCATCGGGGGAGTCTATGATCGGCCCGGCTTGCGCCTCCTGGTCAACTCCCTGGCGGTCGGCCTTCCGATCGCCGTCGCCTCGCGGCTCTTCCACGGGCCCGAGTGGCTGACGCTCGCCGCATCGGCGATCTCGCTCCTTCCGCTCGCCGCGTGGATCGGGACCGCGACGGAGCACGCCGCCGCCCGCATGGGACCGGGAGTCGGCGGCCTGTTGAACGCCACCTTCGGAAACGCGGCCGAGCTCATCATCGCGATCTTCGCGCTGCGGCGGGGACTCATCGACCTCGTGAAAGCGTCCCTGACCGGCTCGATCATCGGAAACACGCTGCTCATCCTGGGGCTCTCGGCGTTCGTCGGGGGCCTGAAGCACGGGACGCAGAAGTTCGCCGTCGGCCCGACCGGCCGCCACGCCGCCATGATGATCCTCGCCGTTTCGGCCATGACCCTCCCGGCCGTGTTCGCCACCCTGGAGCCGAGCGCCTTCGTGCGGGAAGAGGTGTCGGTGGGGGTTTCCGTCCTGCTCCTGCTGACCTACGCGGCGTACGTGTATTTCTCGTACTTCTCGCGACAGCGGGACCGCGTCCCCGAGGGGGAGCACCCCGTGGGGGCGAAGCACTGGAGCATGCGGAAGTCTCTCCTCGTCCTCGGCGGCGCGGTCGCCGGGACCGCCGTGGCGAGCGAGCTACTGGTTCACGCGATCGAGCCGGTCTCGAAGGGGGCGGGTCTCTCGCAGCTCTTCATCGGGCTGATCCTGATCCCGATCGTCGGCAACGTCGCCGAGCACTACAGCGCGATCGTCTTCGCCCGCCGCAACCAGATGGACCTGGCGCTGTCGGTGGCCGCCAACTCGTCCACGCAGATCGCCGTTTTCGTGGCGCCGCTGCTCGTCCTGGTGAGCCTCTTCTTCCGGCCGATGGACCTGATTTTTCAGCCCATCGAGCTCGTCACGCTCTTCGCGTCCTCCGCGATCTTCGCCTACATCTCGCTCGACGGAGAAACCAACTGGCTCGAGGGAGTCCAGCTGCTGGCGCTGTATCTGATCGCGGCGGTTGCGTTCTTTTTCCTTCCGGGCTAGGCTCCCGGGAGTCACGAAATCGAGTCGAAAAAAAGTGTGCTCGAGCTCGCCAGCCTCCGGAATACCTTTCCCGCCCCACGGGTTCTTCAGGTGCTCCACGACAGATCGAAAGCGGGCGAGTGCTAACTCTTTGTAAGGAAAGGACATAGAGAGTGCATTTTTCGGTCAAGTTTCGCCGGCTCGGGCTGGCAGTTTCGGTTCTCGGCCTCCTCTCCCTGACGGCCCTGCGGGGCGGCTCGGCGAGCTCCCTCGCGAGCGTCGGCGGCCTCACGAGCCTGGCGGGCCTCTCGGGCAAGCTGCTCGCCGTCTTCACCCTCCCTGGAGACTCCGCCGTGCGCGAGCTGGGGGGAACTCCGGCGGCCGGCGTCAGCCTGATCGTCATGAAACCGTTCTCGGCGAAAGTGGACGGCCGAATCGGCACCTACCGCATGGGCAACTGGCCCTATGAGGGTCAGACCCCGCGCAGCCCGAACTACGCGCCTCCGAAGGGTTTCATCGAGGTGACCCCCGAGAACTTCGGCACCCGCGTCTCCGAGCACTTCACCGTGGGGCAGTTCCTGACGAAAGACCAGGGCAACGTGTGGCCGAAGTACCTCGTCCTCGACCGGCGTCTGCTCGACAAGCTCGAGCTCACGATCGCGGAGCTCCAGCACATGGGTTACCCCGTCAAGAATTTCTCGATCATGAGCGGGTTCCGCACGCCCCAGTACAACGTTCGGGGCGTCGCGTCGGGCGGCCGGTCGGCGGTGTCGCGCCACCAGTACGGAGATGCCTCGGACGTGTACCCCGACGACAACGGGGACGGGCGGATGGACGATCTGAACCGCGACGGCCGCGTGGACTTGAAGGACGCGAAGATCCTGGCTTCCGCCGCGGAGGTCGTCGAACGGAAGAACCCGCAGCTCGTGGGGGGAATCGGGATCTACCCGGCGAACTCGGCCCACGGCCCGTTCGTCCACATTGACGCCCGCGGCACCCGCGCGAGGTGGAACGGATAGGAGTCGGCTTCGAACATCGGATTCCGAAAAGCCCCGGGGAACCGGGGCTTTTTTCATTTCCGGTTGTCCCTCCCCGCCCCCGGACCCGCGACACCTGATAATGGCGCCCGCTTGATCCCCGAGAAGGAGCACGTCGATCCGAGAACCGGCCTGCTGAGGGCCGTCTCGCGCTGGCAGATCGTCGCGCTGTCCGTCAACGACGTCATCGGCAGCGGCGTCTACCTCATCCTGCCGGTCTCCGCGGCGCTGCTGCTGGGCCCGGCGAGCGTGTGGGCCATCCTCGCCGCGGGGTTCGCGGTGCTCCTCCTCGTCCTCTGCTTCGCCGAGGCCTCCAGCCTGTTCGATCGTCCCGGCGGAGCGATCGTCTACACGCGGGCGGCGTTCGGCGATTTCGTCGGCTTCGAAGTCGGCTGGATGACGTGGATTGCCCGCATCGCCTCGATCGCGGGCCTGTCGGTTTTCTTCGCGCGCGCGGTGGGCTATCTCTGGCCCGGCGCGCGGAGCGGCGTCGGGCAATACGCCACGATCGTCCTCCCGCTCCTCGTCCTCACGTGGATCAACGTCCGCGGCGTGAAGTCGGGCGCACGCACCGCGGTCGTACTCGCGTGGGGAAAGGTCCTGCCCCTCGTGCTGTTCGTGGCGGTGGGAATCTTCTTCGTGGACTGGAGCCGCGTCTTTCCCGTCCCCATGCCCGAGCGCGCCAACTTCATGAAGGCGGCGCTCCTCGTCCTCTTCGCCTACGCCGGCTTCGAGAACACCCCGGCGCCGGCGGGGGAGTTCGTCAACCCCAGGCGCGACGTTCCTTTCGCCCTGATCGTCCAGATCGCGATCGTCACGGCCATCTACACGACCGTCCAGCTCGTCGCAATGGGCACCGTGGCGAACCTCGGCAGCTCTCCGACGCCGCTCGCGGACGCCGCGGCGATGATGATGGGACCCATCGGCGGATTCCTTCTCACGCTCGGCGCCGTGCTCTCGGTCCTGGGGACCAACAACAACACGGTGCTCGCCGGGCCGCGGTACCTCTACGCCCTCTCCGAGATGGGACGGCTTCCGCCGGTGTTCGCGAAGATCCATCCGCGCTATCGGACGCCGTACGTGGCGATCGTCACGCAGACCGCCGTGGCCCTCGCGCTGATGATGCTCGACTGGGGATTGAACGCGCTCTTTCCGCGAGAGGGCGCCCTGGGCCTCGCGGAGCGCCTCGCGATGCTCTCGGCAATCGCCCGGCTCGCGACCTACATGGGCACGGCGGCTTCCGTTCCGGTTCTGCGGCGGAAGCTCCCCGCGACGGAGCGCACCATCCGGCTTCCCGGAGGACCGCTCATCCCGATCGCGGCGTTCGCCATCTGCCTGCTGTTTCTCTCGGCTGCCGAGGCGAACAACTGGAAAGCCGGCGGCATCGCCCTCGCGATCGGAGCCGCGATCTACCTGTCTTCCGGCGGCAAACGGCGCACCACCACGGCCTGACGCCGGGAGCGCCCCTTGCCCGCCTCTGCCCGCTGTGGTTAAGTGGGCGGCCTCTTTATCCACCCTTCGAACATGAGTGAAAAGACCATCGGCGCCGAACTGATTGCTGCGCTCGACATCGCTCTGCTCGAACGGGAGGCGGGCGGCCGGTTGAAGCTCCTGGGAACTCCTCCGGAGTGGTTCCGCCGGCTCTCCCCCGGCGACTCGGTCTCCTTCCCGTACCTCGACAACTTCCTGATCGACGCCGAAAACTTCTGGTCGGAGGCTGCGGCCGGCCGCTTGAAGTCGGGACTCTGGACGGAGTCGGACGCCCTGGGACACGAGACGTACCTCGAGGCGTCGGCGGTGTGCGTCGGGCCGCGGAAGATCCTGCTGATCGAGAACCAGACCCTCGTTCACGACGAGAAGCAGGGCGTCCTCCAGAAGGCCCGCAACGCGAAGCTCCGCGAGCGCGAGCGCCGCCGGGGCGAAAAGGGACGACGCTTATGAAAGCTCGCACCGACCTGCGGTCGAAGAAACAACGGAAGGGGAGACCGATGAGCACGCCCGAAGAGCCGAAGAAGGGGGGAAACGGTTCGGCGGCCCGCAAGGCGGCCGAGGCCGAAGTCGCCGGCGGCGGAAACCTCGAGAAGATCCGGGACATTCTTTTCGGAGCCCAGGTGCACGACTTCGAGAAGAGGTTCGCGCGTCTCGAAGAACGGCTGATGAAGGAGACGAACGACGCACGGGCCGAAACCCGGAAGCGCTTCGAGGCGCTCGAGAGCTTCATCAAGAAGGAGATCGAGTCTCTGGGAGAGCGGCTGAAGGCCGAGCACGAGGAGAGGTCCGAAGCGGGTAAGGAAATCTCCCGCGAGCTGCGCGACACCGCTCGGAACCTGGACAAGCGCATCGCCCAGCTCGACGAGCTGACGACGAAGAACCAGAGGGAGTTGCGCCAGCAGGTTCTCGACCAGTCGAAGGCCCTGACGGAGGAGATCCGCCTCCGGAACCGCGAGACGACGACCGCCCTGACGAAGGAGATCACCGTACTTCGGACCGCGAAGGCCGACCGAGCCGCGCTCGCCGGAATGCTCACCGACGTGGCCGTGAGGCTGACGAACGATCTGAAGGCGCCGGCCAAGCAGTGACCCGGCGCTGAGATCCTCGATGGACGCCTTCCTCCGGAAGGACAACGGTGGACACGAGCCCCCGTCGGCGGCGACGGAGGGGCAGGATCCCATCGGGGAGCTGCGGCGCCTTCTCCTCGTCCCCGAGCACGCCCAGGTCGCGAAGCTCCAGGAGCGGCTGGACGACCCCGAGATCCACGCCGAGGACGTGAGCCAGGTTCTCCCGGAGGCGATCGCAATCCGGGCGGCGAAGGACCGGGAGCTCACGCGAGCCATGCTTCCGACGGTCGAGGAAGCCATCCTCTCCTCGGTCCGGCGGGACCCGCACGTGCTGGTCGACGCGCTCTTCCCCGTCATGGGACCGGCCATCCGGAAAGCGATCTCGAGCGCGCTCGAGTCGATGATCGAGTCGTTGAACGAGACTCTCGAGAGGAGCTTCACGGTCCAGGGTCTCAAGTGGAGGTGGGAAGCGTTTCGGACGGGGAGGCCCCTGCCCGAGGTCATCCTGCTCCGCACCCTCGTCTATCGCGTCGAGCAGGTCTTCCTCATCCATCGTCGGACGGGGCTCCTTCTCCAGCACGTCTCTTCGACGTCGGCCGGAGTCCAGGATGCCGACATGGTGTCCGGGATGATGACGGCCATCCGCGACTTCGTGCAGGACTCGTTCGGCGGGAACCGCGAGGAGTCGCTCGACAGCTTCAAAGTCGGGGAGTTGACGGTCCGGATCGAGCAGGGTCCCGAGGCGGTCCTGGCAGCCGTGGTCCGGGGAACCCCGCCGCCGGAGCTCTCCGCGATCCTGGCCGAGGCGATCGAGGCGATTCACCTGGAGCAGGCCGAGGCCCTGGTGAAATTCGGGGGGGACGCCACGCCGTTCGAGAGGAGCCGCCCCCGGCTGGAAGCGTGCCTGAAGACGCAGCAGCGCACCCGGGCCGACCGCGCGCCGGGCGCGAAAACGCGCCGGGCCCGGGCATTCCTCCGGGCGTCCCTGGCGGTGCTCGTCATCGGGGTCGCGGTGTGGTCACTCTTCGCGCTCCGGCGCGGCCGCCGCTGGGACGCCTATCTCGAACGGCTGTCCGCCGAGCCCGGAATCGCCGTGACCGGCAGCGGCCGGCGAAACGGGCGGTACTACGTCACGGGCCTGCGGGACCCGCTCGCGGCCGACCCGGCGGCGCTCCTCGACGCCTCGAAGCTCGGGAAGGGCAGCGTCGCCGCCGAGTGGAAGCCCTACCAGTCGCTCGACTCCGAGCTCGTGGCGGCGCGGGCGCGTCGCGTCCTGCAGCCTCCCGGCACCGTGACGCTCACCGCGGCGAACGGCGTCCTCGCCGCGAGAGGCTCGGCGCCGCACCGCTGGATCGAGGAGGCTCGCTCGCTCTCGCGCGCGTTCGCCGGCGTGGCGCGGTTCGACGACAGCGGGCTGACCGACACGGACCTCGCGGGGATCGAGTCGCTTCGCAAAGAAATCGAGAGCCGGCCGATCACGTTCGACCTCGCCTCGGCCGAACTCCGCCCCCGGGACGCCGGACGGCTCGCGGAGCTCTCACGCGACCTCTCGCGTCTCGCGGAAGCCGCCGGGCGGGTCGGCCGGACGGTCCGCGTGGAGGTGGTCGGCCGGGGGGACAGCACCGGGACGGAGGAGGTGAACCGGACGATCAGCCGCCTCCGGGCCCAGCGCGTTGCGAGCGTGCTCGCCGCGGGCGACACCCGCGGGGTGCTTTTCGTTCCACGCGGCGCCGGCTCCTCCGAGCCGTTGCGGCGCGAAATGACCGATGAAGACCGGGAGATCAACCGGAGCGTGACGCTGTCCATCGGGATCACGCCGGCTCCGGCGAGGGAGCTTTCGACGCAATGATCCAGAAGAAGGTCTGCATGCTCGGCGCCTACGCGGTCGGCAAGACGAGCCTCGTCTCCCGATTCGTCAAGAGCCTGTTCTCGGACAAGTACCACACGACCGTCGGAGTGAAGGTGGACAAGAAGGTCGTCGCCGTCGGAGAAGAGCAGGTGAACCTGCTCCTGTGGGACATCTACGGAGAGGACGACTTCCAGAAGCTCCGGACTTCCTATCTCCGGGGATCCTCCGGTTACGTTCTCACGGTCGACGGCACCCGGCGCGAAACGCTCGAGAAAGCGGTGATCCTCCAGAGCCGGGCGCACGAGATGCTCGCGGGAGTGCCGTTCGTCCTCATGCTCAACAAAGCGGACCTCGTCGACAAGTGGGAGGTCGACGACTCCGCGGTCGAGGACCTCGTCGCCCAGGGCTGGCCCACGTTTCGGACCAGTGCGAAGACCGGCGAGGGCGTCGAAGAGGCGTTTCTCGCTCTCGCCCGCCGCATGGCCGGCGCCTAGATTCTCCGAATCGCGCGCTCCGTTCCCCGACCCGCCTTGCGAGATACTGCGCCGGCAATTTCCGCGTTCGAAGGAGGAGAGACGAGGATGAGAACTTCCCTCGCCACGTTCGCGCTCGCGTTCACAGCAGTGGTGTCGTCCGCGCAGCCGGCGCCGGCTCCGACGCCCGCTCCGCGAGCGCCGTCGCCCGCCTTGCCGGCTCGACCCGCGCCCCCCTCCCGCGCAGCTGCCCCGTCCGGACTTCCTCCGGTGACCGTCCTCAAGGCCGCCCGGCTCTTCGACGGCCGCTCGGACCGCGTGATCGAGAACGGGGTGGTGATCATCGAGGGCTCGGTGATCCGGGACGTGGGGAGCAATCTGCCGATTCCTCCGGATGCCACGGCTCTCGACCTCGGGGACGCGACGATCCTCGCCGGGTTCATCGACTCGCACACTCACGTCACGGACGAAGCGACCGACAACTGGCTCGCGGACTTCTACGAGGGGCTGCGCCGCCCCGTGCCGGAAAAGGCCATCATCGCGACCGCCTACGCCCGCAAGGTGCTCGAGGCCGGATTCACGACCGTCCGCGACCTCGGCTCCTCCGACTCGATCGACGTCGGGTTGCGCAACGCGATCAACCGCGGTCTCGTTCCGGGGCCGCGCATACTGGCCGCCCGGGACGCGATCGGGGCCACCGGAGGCCACTGCGACCAGACGGGCTTTCCGGAGGGGACCTTCGGCGCCGATTGGGGTCCGGAGAAGGGCATCATCCACGGCGCTGCGGAAGCCCGCCAGGCCGTGCGCCTCGACGTGAAGTACGGCGCCGATGTCATCAAGACGTGCGCTTCCGGGGGAGTCCTGTCGCTCGGCGACGACGTTTCGGCACCGCAGCTCTCGGACGAGGAGCTCGCGGCTCTCGTGGACGAGGCGCACCGCCTCGGAAAGAAGGCGGCGGCCCATGCGCACGGCGACCTGGCGGCGCGGGCCGCGGTCCAGGCGGGTATCGACTCGATCGAGCACGGCTCGTTCCTGACCGACCAGACTCTCGCCCTGATGAAATCGAAGGGGACGTATCTCGTTCCGACGCTCATGGCGGGGGAGTGGACCGGCGGCAAGGCGGAAAAGTTCCCGCCGCAGATCGCCGTCAAGGCGCGCGCCGCGCTGGCCGCGAGATCCGACATGTTCAAGCGGGCCCTGAAGAGCGGCGTCAAGATCGCGTTCGGGACCGACTCCGGCGTCTCGCCTCACGGGTTGAATGCGCAGGAGTTCAAGTTGATGGTCGATCTCGGCATGTCTCCGGCTGCCGCGCTGCGTTCCGCCGGGCCGGCGGCCGCCGATCTGCTCGGTCTCGGGGACCGGATCGGCACCCTCGAGAAAGGCAAGGATGCGGACATCATCGCCGTGCCCGGCGACCCTCTGAGGGACATCCAGGCGACCGAACGCGTGTTCTTCGTGATGAAGGGCGGAAGGATCCTCCGCTACTCCGCGAGGTAGAGCGCCGCTCTAGAGGCGGGCCTTCAGCGCGGCGAAGCGAGCGGGGTCGCCCCGGGAAAGGCCGGGCGGCGGCCCGTCGGGGTAGAGGCGCGCGATCTCGGCCTGGATCTCGGCGTCCCGGTTGCCGGGATCCGGGTGCGTGCTCAGGAAATCCGGGCGCGAAGAGCCTCCGCTCGCTTCGGCCAGGATCCGCATGACGTCGGAGAGCGCGCGCGGGTCGTAGCCACTCTCCCCCATGAAGCGGACGCCGAAGCGGTCGGACTCGAGCTCGTCCTTGCGCCCGAACCTCATGTTCACGAGCTGGCCGACCATCGCGGCGATCGCCGCGGCCTGCTGGCCGCTCGAATCTTCCGACGACGCCGCCACGCCCGCCGCCCCCACGAGCGCCTGCGTGAGCTGAGCCTTCGCGAGCTGCTCGGCGGAGTGCCGCCCGACGACGTGTCCGATCTCGTGGCCGAGGACGCCGGCGAGCTGCGCCTCGTCCTGGAGGCGACCGAGCAACGCCGCCGTGATGAAGATCTGCCCGCCCGGAAGCGCGAACGCGTTGACCGTCTCCGGATCGCGAAGCACGTGGAAATCGTATCGGTAGCCGGATCCGCGGGCCGCACTCCTCGCCACGATCGACTCGCCGAGTGCCTCGACGGTGCTCTGAACGGCGGGGTCCGGGTGGAGTCCGCCGAATTGCTCGGCCATCTCGGGCGCGGCCTGGAGCCCGAGGGCGACTTCCTGGTCCGGCGTCATCGCGACGTGCTGCTTTTCTCCCGTGACGGGGTTCACCTGCTGGTTGCAGTAGTAGTAGCCCAAGCCGATGGCGGCGATTACGGCGGCGATCAGAAGGCGTCTCGAACGCATGGGCGACTCCCCTCTGCAGAGCTTGGGCCATGCGGACGGGGATCGGAGGAGGATATTCGAGAGTCCGATCGCCGGCGAAACTCCGTTCGCTCGAGGCACAGTCCTTGCAGGACTCGGCAGCCAGGCTGGAGGGGTCAAGCCGACCTTTCTTTAAATCCGGATACGAAGCGAAGGAAGGAAGTGACGGAATGAATCGGGTGCGATTCGCGATCACCGCGATCGGTCTCTTGCTCTGTTCCGTTGGTGCGAGCGCGCAGGTGTCGGGCGCCGTCACGATCGTCAACGAGAGTGGTTCGCCGCAGGACGTTTTCAACGACAAGAGCGACGTCTTCTTCACGGCCGGACCCACGGCCACACCGTGCGCGTTCACCCAGTTCCTGCCGGACGGCAGGTACTACTTCCAGGTGACGGACCTCTCGGGGGCCACGCTCCTCTCGTCGGACCCGGTCAATGAGCGCCTCGTCACGGTCCGCGGCGGAGTTCTCTTCTCCTACGACGGCCACACCCACGAGGTGGAGATGGTCGAGGGTGCTCCCGAGGAGCAGTCCGGGGAATCCGGGGAGTCCGAGGAGGCCGAGGACGCCACCGTGCGCAATGCGTGCGGCGGTGCTTCGGTGGGC
Organism: Thermoanaerobaculia bacterium; assembly: GCA_035457525.1. Lineage (GTDB taxonomy): Bacteria > Acidobacteriota > Thermoanaerobaculia > UBA5066 > Gp7-AA6 > Gp7-AA6. The sequence continues at coordinate 14,873 of DATIBN010000172.1, forward strand.
CTCGCTCCCTTCCGCGACGCCGGCAGCCGCGACGCGTCGTACCTCTTCTGGCTCACGCCGATCGCGCGCTTCACCGGAGAGCCCACGCAGATCGACCCGGTCTGCGGAGCCGGCTGCTTCCACGGCTTCCGTCCCGAGTCCTCGCTCACGACGACGTTCCGGGTCGAGGACAAGCGGTTCTGCGAGGACGCGTTCTGCGTTTCGGGCACGAAGTTCGAAGACCGCAACGGCAACGGCGTTCAGGATTCGGGGGAGCCGGGCCTTCCCGGTGTCCGGATCACGGCCGAGCCGGAGGACGGCGTCGCGCTGCACGGACTGACCGACGCGCAGGGGTTGTTCCGCATCTGCGGCCTGACACACGAGAACGACTTCCGCGTGACCGAGACCGTGCCGTTCGGGTACCGGCAGACCGGGCCCCTCGACCGGAGGATCTCGCGCCGGTTGATCGCCATCGACTTCGGGTACTTCGTCGAGACGTGCGACCAGAACTTCAGCGGCCTCGACTTCGGCAACCAGCTCATCCCGAACGCGATCGGCGGAATCAAGTTCGAGGACCTGAACGCGAACGGCCTTCGCGACCCGGGCGAGCCGGGCCTGGAGGGCTTCGTCATCACGCTGACGCCTTCGGGCGGAGGCGCCGCCCAGACCGTCACGACGGACGCCAGCGGGAACTTCCTGTTCACGAACCTCTCCGCCGGCACGTTCACGCTTTCCGAGACGCAGCGCGCGGGCTTCTCGCTGACGGTGCCGGCGGCCAACTCGATCACCGTGACCCTCGCGTCGGGCGGCAGCTCGATCGCCAACGAGTTCGGCAACTTCCGCGGTGTCCTGACCGGCACGATCACCGGGTCGAAGTTCAACGACTTGAACGCCAACGGCGTTCGCGACCCGGGTGAGCCCGGGCTGGCCGGCGTGACGATCACCCGCACGCCCACGATCAACGACCCGGCGGACGCCAACCTTTCCGTCGTGACGGATGCGCAAGGCAACTTCACGTTCGCCAGTGTCCCGTTCGGGAACTTCACCCTGACGGAGACGGTTCCGGCAGGGTTTGCGCAGACGGCGCCGCCCCCTCCGGGCACGGTCTCCGGCACGATCAATTTCGCTCAGCGCAATTCGTCCGGGCACCTGTTCGGCAACCGGGCTCTCGCCGGGACGGTCAGCGGGACGAAGTTCAACGACGCCAACGGGAACGGCGCGCGGGATACGGGCGAGGCGGGGCTGTCCGGCGTCACCATCCGCCTCACGGATGCCGCCGGCGTGGTTCGCACGACGACGACCGACGCGTCCGGCGCGTTCTCCTTCACGAACGTCGCGGCCGGCGCCTACGTCGTTTCGGAGGTCGTGCCAAACGGCTTCACCCAGACGGCACCCGCCGCACCCGGGACTTTTGCCATCAACGTGACGAGCGGGCAGACCGTCGCCAATCTTCTCTTCGGAAACCGGGCATCGAGCGTCCCGACGGAGACCGGGTCGATCACCGGCCGGAAGATCCTCGATCTGAATGCCAACGGGGAGTTCGACGGTCTCGACCGGGGATTCGAGGGGATCGTCATCGAGCTCCGAGACCAGAATGGCGTCCTTCGAACCACCACGTCGGGCGCCGACGGGAGCTTCTCTTTCACGAACCTGCCGGCGGGCACGTACGTGCTCTCGGAGGTTCTGCCGGAGAACTTCTTCCAGACGTTCCCGGGCACTCCGCAAGCTCCGGGTACGCACACGATCGTCCTCGCGCCGGGTCAGAACGCGACCGGCTTCCTGTTCCTGAACAAGTGTTGAGAGCGCATTCGCGCGGAGGCTTGAAGATGAGGAAGAACAAGTTCGGGATCCTGACGGCGGCGATCGCGCTCCTGCTCACGACAGGGGTCGCCTCGGCGCAAACCTACACGTCCGACGTGAGCGATCGGGTGATGCCCTCGACGGACCTCGCCGGAGAGTGGTACCTGGGTCCGCACATCGGGTACATCTTTCTCGGTGACGACGACGAGTTTCGCTGCGACTGCGACCTCGACCAGTCCGACTACATCAAGTTCGGCGGTCGGCTCGGCTACTACCTGACGAACCACTTCGCGCTCGAGGCCACCGCGAACTACATGAACCTCCACCCGGACTACTGGGAGCTGACGCTCGGCGGGCTGTACAACTTCACGCCGCGCTATCCCGGCTGGAACACGTACCTCGGGTTCGGCGGCGGCGTCGCGGGCGAGGATCCGTTCAGTGACGCCGTTCCGATCGCGTACCTCGCCCTCGGCTCGGAGTACCGGTTCAACAAGCTCCTCGGGCTGCGCCTCGAGGCGAGGGGAAATTACAGCTTCGAGACCGACCTCGAGGACGAGTTCGGAGAATTCACCCAGGACAGCCGGTTCGACTTCGAGCCGACGATCGGACTCCTGTTTCACTTCGGCGGCCGGGCCGCTCCGACCGTAATCGTCCCGGCTCCGGTGCCTCCCGCGCCGCCCGAGCCTCCGCCCGCGCCCGCGCCGCCCGAGACGGCTCCCGCGCCGATGCCGCCTCCGGCGCCGCCAGTCGTCGCACCGCCCCCGCCTCCGGCTCCGACGACGGACACGATCGATTTCGACCGGGGAAGCGCGCGCATCACGAACATCGCCAAGGCGCGTCTGGACGCCGTGGCCCTGCGGCTGCGCGAGGACCAGCGCGCGACCGTCGTGATCACGGGCTACCCCGACGACGGAACCGCCTCGGCTCGGCGCGAGTCTCTCGCGCGGCAGCGTGCGGAGAACGCGAAGGCGTACCTGGTGGATCGCCACGGGATCGACGCCTCGCGCATCACGACCCAGACGGATCTGACCGACACGGCGCACCGCGGCCAGGCGGTGATCGTGGTGACGTCCAATCCCTGAACCCACAACCCGGCGCTCTTCAAAACGAAACCCCGCCTCGCGGCGGGGTTTCTCATTTTCGGCCGGGGTTCCGGCGATTCTCTACACCCGTTTCGTCAGGAACGCGAGCGCGATCCCGCCCAGCGCGAGCGCCAGGAGAGCCATCATCGGGAAAGAAAGGGTCGGGACCACCGCGGCCGGGGCCGGTACGGTCGGCGTCACCGTCGGTCCGGGAGTGGGAGTCTGGCCGACGGGAGCGAACGCCCCGACCAGGTTCCAGGAGACGATCTCGTGGGTGCCCCCGCCCGCGCCCGTACCGGACGTGAATCCGACGAACGCGTTCGTGGTGCCCAGAACGGTCGGGAGGTCGACTGTTGTGAAGATCGTGGCGGCCGCGGGACGGGCCGGAGTGTTGGAAACGCGGACCTCCAGCAGGTCCGTCACTCCGTTGTAGTCCACCCACGCGAACCAGACCGCGCCGTCGTTGAAACGGCCGGGGATCGCGAGAGAGGTCACCGACGTCACGCTTCCGTTCAGGTCGATTCCAACGTGATTTCCGCCTCCCGGTTCGCCATTGTTGTACGTGTCGAACTCGACCCCGACGCTGTTTGTGATACCCGCGTAGCCGATTCCGCCGCCGCCGCCGCCGGCCGTGTTGCTGACGGTCTGGACCGCGAACACGAGCCCGTCGGCGCCGGGGCCGTCGGCGTCGCCGATCCCGACCGGGTTGAGGATCTGGAAGCTGAAGAACGTCGAGAAGGATGCGTCCGCCGCGAGGGAGAACGTGTTGGTCAGGAAGGCGCTGCCGACGCCGAAATCCTGGTTGAGCCGAAGGACGCATTGGGCGTTGGGATTCAAGGTCGCGGTGCTGCCGTTGAGACTGAACGCGGAAGTGTTACAGAAGTTCGGGAAGTTGATCGTCTGCTGAGCGGTCGCCGCGCCCGCGGCTGCAAGGAGCAGGAACGACAGAGCGAGTGCCTTCGATCTCATCTTTCCTCCCGCAAAGAAATCTGGGGAAACTCTAGCACGCGTGCCTTCCGGGCCGGCGATCGTCACCGGGCCCGCGATTCGGTAGAGTTCGCGACCGATGGCCGAGCGATCCGACACCCCGAACCGGTCCGGACGCCGCCGCCTCCCCCGGCACACGAAGATCTTCTTCGGCCTGATCCTGGGACTCGTCCTCGGGCTCCTCGTCCACGAGATGGCTGGCGACGCCCCGTGGGTGCTCTGGACCGTTGCCAACGTCGCCTATCCCGTGGGGCAGATCTTCCTGCGGCTCATCTTCATGATCGTCGTGCCGCTCGTCTTTTCGTCGCTGGTCCTGGGGGTCCTGGAGCTCGGCGACGTGCACCGGCTGGGGAAGATCGGGTTGAAGACCCTCGGGTACACGCTCGTCGCGAGCGGCATCTCGGTCGCCATTGGCATCGCGATGGTGAACACCTTCCGGCCGGGCGCGGGTGTGGACCCCTCCGTGCGCGCCGAGCTCTCGAGCACTTTCGCGACGCAGTCGCAGAAGACCATCGAGAACGCCCAGAAGGCGCAGACGTGGGCGGACACGCTCCTGTCGCTCATCCCCTCGAACCCCCTGAGATCCGCGGTCGAAGCGCTGTCCGGCGAGATGCTCGCCCTCATGGTCTTCGCCCTCTTTTTCGGGATCGCGCTCGCGCGGATCCGCGACCCGAAGTCCGAGGTGCTCGTCGATTTCTTTTCGGGCGTCCAGCGCGTCGCGATGAAGATCGTCGACTGGGCGATGGCGCTCGCGCCCCTGGGCGTCGCGGCGCTCATGTTCTCTCTCACGGCGCGCGCGGGCTTCTCGGTCGTGCCCCGCCTCGGCGGCTACGTCGGCGTCGTCGTCGCCGGTCTCGCCATCCAGATGTTCATCGTCTACTCGGCGATCCTGAAGGGGCTCGCACGAGTTCCACCGGTCGAGTGGTTCTTCCGCTGCCGGGAGGTCATCCTGACCGCGTTCTCGACGGCGTCGTCGAATGCCACCCTGCCGACGAGCCTGCGCACCGCGGAGGAGAAGCTGGGAATTCCCCCCCGCATCGGGAACTTCGTCCTGACCGTCGGCGCGACCGGGAACCAGAATGGCACGGCCCTCTTCGAAGGCGTGACGGTGCTCTTCCTCGCCCAGGTGTTCGGGGTCGACCTCACCCTCGGCCAGCAGATCACCGTGGTGATCATGTCGATCCTCGCCGGGGTCGGGACCGCCGGCGTGCCGGGAGGGTCGCTGCCGCTGATCGTGATCGTGCTTCAGACCGTGGGCATTCCTCCCGAGGGCATCGGCATCATCCTGGGGGTCGATCGATTCCTCGACATGTGCCGCACGACCCTGAACGTGGTCGGCGACCTGGTGTGCGCCACCTTCATTGCCCGCTCGGAGGACGAGCTGCGGTTCCCGGCAGCGACCGCGGCGCCGATCGTCGCCGATGCCTGAGAAGCGGTGACACGGGACGCAGACAGGGGCGAGAACAGGAGACGACAATGATTTATCGGGCGGCTCTTTTTGTGGTTCTTCCTTTGTTCCTCCTCGGCGCCATGCCGGTCAAGCGCCCGGTGAAGGCGCCGCAGGCTGCTGCCAGGGGCGCGGCCGCGGCGAAGCAGCTCGCGAAGTACTTCGACGAGGAGTGGGAGTGGGGGCTCCGGGAATACCCGGAGCGGTCGACCTACCTGGGCGACCCCCGGTACAACGACCGGTTGACGGACCTCTCGTTCGAGGCGATCGAGCGCCGCAACGCGCACGAACGGGAGGCGCTCGCCCGGCTGAAGAAGATCGACCGGGCCGTGCTTCCGGAGGAGGAACAGCTCTCCTACGACCTGTACCAGAGACGCCTGGAGATGGCGGTCGAGGGGCAGCGCTTCCCGACGGAGCTCCTGGCCATCAACCAGCAGGACGGCCTGCACAAAGACTTCGCGATTCTCTCGACGGTGACGCAGTTCCGCACGGCGAAGGACTATCGCGACTACCTCGCCCGCCTGTCGGCGTTTCCCAAGCAGGTCGACCAGACGATCGCGCTCCTCAAGCGGGGCATGGAGAAGGGCTGGATCCATCCGGCCGTCCCGCTCCGGGAAGTGGGGGACGCGATCCGGGCGCAGATCTCCCCGGATCCCGAGAAGAGCGTCCACTTCAAGCCGTTCACGAAGTTTCCGGATGGGGTCGCCGAGCCGGACCGGGAGGCGCTTCGGATCGAGGGGCGGCGGCGGATCGCCAACGACGTCTTCCCCGCCTACCTGAAGCTCTTCACGTTCTTCACGCGCGACTACCTGCCGGCGGCGAAGAAGGAGATCGGAGCGTGGGCACTGCCGGACGGCGAGGACTACTACGCCTACTCCATCCGGTACCACACGACGACGAACCGCACTGCGAAAGAGATCCACGACACCGGCCTGGCGGAGGTCGCCCGGATCCGGCGGCAGATGGAAGACATCGTCAAGAACGTCCGCTTCAAGGGGAATTTCGACGCGTTCCTGAAGTTCCTGCGGACCGATCCGCGCTTCTACTACAAGACGCCGGCCGATCTCCTCGAGGGTTACCGCGACATCTGCAAGCGGGTTGACCCCGAGCTGATCAAGCTCTTCGGCACCCTGCCGCGGACGCCGTACGGCGTCATCCCGACGCCCGACTTCGAGGCGCCCACGTCCACCACGGCGTACTACCGGCAGGGCTCTCCGGAGGCCCGACGGCCCGGTTACTTCGTGGCCAATACCTACAAGCTCGAGACGCGCCCGAAGTACGAAATGGAAGCGCTCGCGATCCACGAGGCGGTCCCGGGACACCACCTCCAGATCTCGCTCGCCCAGGAGCTCACCGGTCTGCCGCAGTTCCGCCGCCACGGCTTTTTCACCGCGTTCGTCGAGGGATGGGGACTGTACGCGGAGAGCCTCGGCGACGAGATGGGCTTCTACACCGACCCGTACTCGAAGTTCGGCCAGCTGACGTACGAGATGTGGCGCGCGGTCCGGCTCGTCGTCGACACGGGGATGCACGCCTTCAAATGGGACCGCCAGCGCGCGATCGACTACATGAAGGCGAACACCGCGAAGACCGAGCACGACATTACCGTCGAGATCGATCGCTACATCGTCTGGCCCGGACAGGCGCTCGCCTACAAGATGGGGGAGCTCAAGCTGAAGGAGCTGCGCGGCCGGGCCGAGAAGGATCTGGGGGACAAGTTCGACGTGCGACGCTTCCACGACGCGGTGCTGCTTGCCGGGGCGCTCCCGCTCGACGTGCTGGAAAAGCGCATCGACGCCTGGATCTCGCGGGAGAAGTCGGCAGCCGCGTCGGGTCCCGGCGTGCCAACTTCCCGCTAGGACACGGCTTAGCGGCGCCCTGTCAGTTCGCCTGACCGGTCGGTCAGAAAGGCGCTTGTTTCTCTCTCGAAACAATGGGCTTAGACTGATCCGAAATGGTGGACGATCCGAATTCACCGGTGCCCGATCGGGCGAAAGCGCACCTCGGCTTCGTCGTCAACGGCGAGCCCGTCGAAGTCGCTTTCGCGCCCCACAAGACGCTGCTCGAGGTCCTGCGCGAGGACCTGGGCCTCACGGGCACCAAGCACGGGTGCGAGCTCGGCGAGTGCGGCACCTGCGCGGTGCTCGTGGACGGCCGCCCCGTCCTCTCCTGTCTGTATCTCGGGCTCGAGTGTGAAGGACGCTCCATCGAGACTGTCGAGGGGATGGGGAACGCCGCGGGCCTTCATCCGCTCCAGAAGGCGTTCGCGGACCTGGGCGCCGCGCAGTGCGGGTACTGCACGCCCGGATTCCTCCTGACCGCACGGGCGCTCCTCGATTCGAACCCGCGTCCGGCCCTTCCCGAGATCCGGGAGGCGCTCGCCGGGAACCTCTGCCGGTGCACCGGCTACGTGAAGATCTTCGAGGCCGTCGAGCTCGCGGCGGCGTGGATGCGCGGCGAGGAGGCGCAGCCGCGGAAAGAAGCTCTTTACGGTACGGACTTCGACGAGTCGGGCCTGCTTCCGGTGGTGCGATCGTGAAACGTCCACGAACGCGGGTCGTTGGCCGTCCGTATCCCAAGGTCGACGCCGCCGCGAAGGTCACCGGACAGACGAAGTTCGCGGACGACCTGTTCCTCCCGAGGATGCTCCACTGCAAGCTCCTCCGGTCGAAAGTGGCGCACGCGAAGCTTCTTCGTGTCAACGTCTCGAGGGCCCTCGCGATGCCGGGCGTGGTCGCCGCCGCCACGGGTCGCGACCTGCCCATCGCCTTCGGCATCCTTCCGGTCTCCCAGGACGAGCACGCGCTCGCGCCCGACCGGGTCCGCTACGTGGGCGATCCGATCGCCGCGGTCGCCGCCGTCGACGAGGACGCCGCGTTCGCCGCGCTCGACGCGATCGAAGTGGAGTACGAGCCGCTGCCGCCGATCGGGTCGATCGACGACGCCGTGGCCAGCCCGGAGCCGCGGATCCACGACTACGGGGACGCCGGCAACTTCCACAAGCTCGTCGCGATGGAGTTCGGCGATACGGAGAAGGGCTTCGCGGAAGCCGACCGCGTCTACGACGACCTCTTCTTCTACGAGGGCTCGACGCACCTGCCCCTGGAGCAGCACGCGGCGGTCGGCGACTTCGGCCCGGACGGCAAGCTCACCGTCTGGTCTTCGACCCAGACCCCGCACTACGTCCACCGCGCTCTCGCGAAAGTGCTCGAGATGCCGGCGGCGCGCATCCGCGTCATCGCCACGCCCAACGGCGGCGGGTTCGGCGGCAAGTCGGATCCCTTCAACCACGAGATCGTCGTCGCCCATCTCTCCCGCGTCACCGGCCGGCCGGTGAAGATCTGCCTGACGCGGGAGGAGGTCTTCTACTGCCACCGGGGCCGGCACCCGACGCTCATGCGGGTGAAGACCGGCGTGAAGCGCGACGGCGCGATCACGGCGATGCACTTCCAGACGGTCTTGGACGGCGGCGGCTACGGCTCCTACGGCGTCGCGTCGACCTACTACACCGGCGCGCTCCAGACGGTCACCTACCGCGTTCCCGCGTACCGGTTCGAAGGCGCTCGCGTCTTCACCAACAAGCCCCCGTGCGGTCCCAAGCGCGGGCACGGAACGCCGCAGCCGCGTTACGCGCTGGAGGCGCAGATCGACAGGATCGCGTGCGACCTCGGGCTCGACCCGGCGGAAATGCGCAAGGCGCATCTCGTCCCTCCGAACTCGCTGACCGCGAACTTCCTGCGCATCGGGTCCATGGGCCTCGCCGCCTGCATCGACAAGGTCGTCGAAGCGTCGGGATGGCGCGAGCGGCGCGGGAAGCTCCCCTTCGGACGCGGGTTGGGCCTCGCGTGCTCCTCCTACATCTGCGGAGCGGGTCTGCCCATCTACTGGAACTCGATGCCGCAGTCCGGGGTCCAGTTGAAGCTCGACCGGGGCGGCGGCGTGACCGTGTTCTGCGGATCGATCGACATCGGGCAGGGGAGCGACTCGGTGCTGGCTTACGTGGTCGCGGAGGTGCTCGGGATCGATCCGTTCGACATCCGCGTCGTCACCGCCGACACGGACCTGACCCCCGTCGACCTCGGCTCGTATTCTTCGCGCGTCACGTTGATGACGGGCAACGCCGCCCTCCAGGCGGCCGAGCGGGCCCGGGAGCTCCTCGTCGAGGCGGTCGCGGCGAAGCTCGGAATTCCGAAGACGCGCGTCGCTCTGGCCGAGGGGCGCGCGTTCGACGTCGAGGAGCCCGGGAGCGGAGTGCCGTTCGCGGACGCCGTCGTCCTCGCGGAGGCGAAGTTCGGAACGATCGGGACCGTGGGCTCGTACACGCCGCCCCCCTCCGCCGGGCGCTATCGCGGCGCGGGAGTCGGACCTTCGCCGGCGTACTCCTACTCCGCCGCGGTCGTCGAAGTGGACGTCGATCCGGAGACCGGGATCTACACGGTGCCGAAGGTCTGGATCGCTCACGACGTCGGCAAGTGCATCAACCCGGTCCTCGTCGTGGGGCAGGTCGAGGGCTCCGTCTACATGGGGCTCGGCGAAGCCATGATGGAGGAGATGGCGTATCGGTCGGGCGTCAACGGGAACGTCGTCCACAAGATGCCGTCGCTTCTCGAATACAAGAGCCCCACGACGAAGGAGATGTCGGAAGTCGTCACCTTTCTCGTCGAGGACCCCGACCCGAATGGTCCCTTCGGCGCGAAGGAGGTCGGGCAGGGACCGCTCCTGCCGATTCCTCCCGCCGTCGCCAACGCGCTCTACGACGCGGTCGGCGTGCGCGTGGACGAGATCCCGGCGACCCCCGAGAAGGTGCACGCGGCGCTGAAGCTCGCCCGGACGGGAAAGACTCCGCGCGTGGGACCGGCGCGGTTCCCCGACATTCCGTACCCACCGTCCATGCGCGTGCTCACGCCGGAGGAGGGGGGCGACGGGAAGGCCGTTCATCAACCCCCGACGGGAGCCGGCGGCGTTCGCCGCGACGTGATCGAGACGGTGCCGCGATGATGCGCCTCCCGAAATTCCGGTACCACGCCCCGCGCACCGTCGCGGAAGCCATCGCGATCCGTTTCGACGCCGGCCCCGACGGCGCATTCGTCGCAGGAGGCACCGACCTCTACCCGAACATGAAGCGTCGGCAGCAGACGCCGAAGGTCGTCGTCGGTCTCTCGCGGATCGGGGAGCTCGCCCGGATCCACGAACGGGACGGGCGTCTCGTGCTCGGGGCGGGGGCCCTGCTCGCGGACGTCGAGCACGACGTGCGCGTGCGCTCGCGCTTCCCGGGACTCGCCCACGCCGTCTCGGAGATCTCGACGCCGCCGCTGCGCAACATGGGGACGATCGGCGGAAACCTCCTGCTCGACACCCGCTGCAACTACTACGACCAGAACTTCGAGTGGCGACAGGCGATCGACTTCTGCATGAAGAAGGACGGGGCGATCTGCTGGGTCGCGCCGGGCTCACCGAAATGCCTGGCGGTGCAGTCGGCCGACACGGTGCCCGTCCTGATCGCGATCGGGGCGCGCGCGGTCCTCGCCTCGAGCGCGGGCGAACGGGAGATCGCGGTCGAGGACCTCTACCGAAACGACGGGATCGATTTCCTCTCCAAGAGGCCGGACGAGCTCCTGACCGAGGTCATCCTGCCGAAGGAGAACGGCTGGCGGGCGAGCTACCGCAAGCTGCGCCGCCGGGGCTCGTTCGACTTCCCGGTGCTCTCGGTCGGAGCGGCGGTGTGGAGGGACGGCGGCAAAGTCACCGCGGCGCGGCTCGTCCTGGGTGGCGTGGCGTCCGCACCGGTGCGGTTGACCGTGGCCGAGTCGGCGCTCGCCGGCCGCCCGCTCGACGATGTCTCGATCGCCGATGCCGCGGCCGCCGCCGCCGGCCCTTCCCGTCCCATGGACAACACGGATTTCTCGTTTCTCTGGCGTAAAGAGATGACTTCGAAGTTCGTGTCGCTCGCCCTTCGAGATCTTCGAGATTGACCGCCTTCGGCCCGGGCGCGAACGTGCCGACGCTCTCCGGCTGGGGGCTGGCCGCCCTGGTCCTTCTCCTGGGCCTCGCCGGCTGTTTCGTGATGCGGGGAACGACCGCGGGCTGAGCCATCTCCGCCCGGGCCCGGGCTGCCCCTTGCTTTCCGGGCTCAAGCTGCTATCCTGTCTGCCTCTCCGTAATCGCTCGCCTTTCGCACGCCTTCGCGCTCGAGGAAGTCCGACGACCCACGGGGAGGTCGGCACCGTCGAGCGGCGCGTCGGTGAATCGAATTAGTGAACGCCGGAAAGGATCTTGTCTCGATGAAGCTCTATGTCGGTAACCTTCCCTACAACACGACCGAGGAGGACCTCCGGAATCTCTTCTCGCAGTACGGCAGCGTGGACTCCGTGGCGGTCATTACGGACCGGGAAACCGGTCGCTCCAAAGGATTCGGCTTCGTGGAGTTCGGCAACGACTCCGAGGCGCGCAATGCGATCCAGGCGCTCTCCGGCCAGGAATATGGCGGACGGGCGTTGACGGTCAACGAGGCGCGGCCGAAGACTGCGGGCGGCGGTGGTCGTCCGGGCCGGGACCGGTACTAACCGGGTCGACGCGGCTCCCCCGGCGAGTTCGCCGGAAGACGCGACGTGATTCCGAGGGGGGTTCGCCCCCCTCTTTTCTTTTTGCGCTTGTGCCGCCGGTCACAGCGGTCCGGTCCGGGCTGGAACGCCCCGTGCATGGGGTACGCTCCATGCCACGGGAGGGACTTCATGAAAAGCCGTATTTCTACGGTCCTCTTCTCGGTTCTCCTCCTGTTCGCCAGCCCGATGCCGGGGTTCGCGGAGACGCCGCTCGTCCCCACGATTTCCGGCAATGAGCTGACGGCCAGGATCGATCTCGCGGGCGGCATCGCGGCCGATCTCACGATCACTTTCGAGAACGTCGTCGGGTTGAACCCCGCGGCGCTCGCGTTGACGGCGACCGCCGTCAACCCGGGGGACCTCGGCCTCCTCGCCCGCCTGGGCTCGGGGGTTTCGATCCCGGCGGGCTTTCCGGTCGTGGTCCGGATCGAGCCGACCGCGTCGAGCGCGTTGTCGTTCGAGGGCGTCTACAACCTCTCCCTCTACACGCACAACCTGACGCTCGGAGCCAACTCGCCGCTGCGCCTGTACCGGGCGCCGGCCGGCGGGGCCTTCTCCGACATGACCGGGTACCTGCAGGCGGGCAGCGTCCGCGCGGGCGGTTCGGGACCCGGATTCTCCGAGTTCCTGATCGCCGCCGACACGCGCGCCGTCGATTCGGTGATCGTCGGGAAGTTCGACGCTCTCCAGAATCACCTGAACGCGAACGCGGGCGCGATCTCGCCGGCCGTGGCGGCGGACCTCCAGCAGCGGTTGAACCAGGCCCGGGCGGCCTACAACACGGGCGCTCTCGCCGCCGCGATCGACACCGTCGCGGCTTTCGGGGAAGAGGTCAAGAAGCAGAGCGGTGTGGCCATCCCGAACGTCTGGCGGGCGAACGGCGGACCGACCAACGTGGCGGGGATCCTCCGCTCGGCGGCGGACACGTTGAAGTACAGCCTCGTGTTCAAGTCGAACCTGACGCCCCTGCCCTAGAGGTCCCGGGTACCTTAGACTTCGGCCCCGTGGCCGCAAAATTGACGCTCTTCCCGTCCCGGGGAGCGTCTCGGCACTTCGTCCTGCGCGACGGTGAGAGCCGGCGGATCGGACGCGATCCCGGCGCTAGCGATCTCGTCCTCGACGACCCGCGCGTGTCGGCCCGCCACGCCCGACTCGATTGGACCGGCGCAGGCTGGTTGCTCGCGGATCTCGGGAGCAAGAACGGGACTCTCATCGCCGGCTCGCCGGCCGAAGGGGCGCTGCTCCGGGACGAGGACTGGGTGAGCTTCGGCGGGCTCCTCGCCCGTTTCGAGCTCGTCTCGGAAGCCGACGTCGCCCGGCTCGAGTCGGAGCGCACGCGCCGCCTCCAGACCTCGGTCGAGATCACGCAGGAGCTCGCCCGGGAACGGGACCCGCGCGCCCTGCTCCAGAGACTGCTGCAGTCGGTGCTCTCCCTGACCGGCGCGGAGCGCGGCTTCGTCCTCCTCTTCGGCCCCGGAGGGTCGCTCGAGGCGGAGGTCGCTTCGGGCTTCTCGGCGGGGGCGCTCGACGAGCGATTCGAGGGGAGCTTCGGGGCGATCGAGCGCGCGCTCGAAACGGGGGAATCCGTCGTGGTCTCGGACGCGGTCTCGGATGCATTTCTCGGACGGCGCCCGAGCGTCCTCGAGCTCGGGATCCGGACGCTCGCCTGCGTCCCCCTGCGCGCGGAGGACCGGGTCATCGGGCTCGTCTACGTCGACGGGAGAAAGCGCGGAGGCGTCTTCACCGAGCTGGATCTGGAGATCCTGGAAGCGCTGTGCGGCAACGTGTCTCTCGTTCTCTCCACGCTGCGGATCGACCGCGAGATCCGCGAGCTCCTGGGCGCGGCGCCCGAGTCACGCGCGGAGGATCGCCGTTTCCTGGAAGCGCTCGAACGGCGGGTCCTCGACCTCGCGCGCAACGCGCCCTCCGTGCCCGCCGTGGCGCCGGGAGCTTCGCCCGGGTCGTGAGCCATCGGCGGCGGCCGCTCGAGGGATCGAAGCGTGGCTGACCCGCACTCCGGCGAACCTCCGGGCTCGACTCCGGCTTCCTCCCCGGGGGTGGCTCCGACGCTCACGAGCGTCGACGTCATGCAGCGGTTCGCGCCCGGGACCCTCGTCGCCGGGCGGTACCGGGTGATCGCGGTCGCCGGAGTCGGCGGAATGGGAGTGGTCTACCGCGCGCGCGACGAAGAGCTCGGCGTCGACACGGCGCTCAAGGTCCTCCGGCCCGACCTCGGAGCCGACCCGAAGGTCGTCGAACGGTTCCGGTCGGAGCTGCGCCTCGCGCGCGAAGTCACGCACAAGAACGTCGTCCGGATTCACGACATCGGCGAGCACGAGGGCCTGCGCTTCCTGACGATGCGATACATCGAGGGGCGGTCGCTCCGGGAAGTGATCGAGCGGGACGGTCCCCTTTCTCCGGACCGCGCGGTGGCCATCGCGCAGCAAGTCGCCTCGGCGCTCGAGGAGGCGCATCGGGCGGGCGTCATCCACCGGGATCTCAAGCCCGGAAACATCCTGCTCGGTGAAGACGACGTCGCGTACGTCACGGACTTCGGGGTCGCGCGCTCGGTCGGCGGCGACGGCTTGACGCGCGCGGGCGCCGTCGTCGGGACGCCGGACTACCTCTCGCCCGAGCAGATCGCGGGAGATCCCGTCGATGCGCGCACCGACCTCTACGCGCTCGGCATCGTCCTGTTCGAGATGCTGACGGGCGAGCTTCCGTTCCGCTCCGGCTCGCAGGCGGAGATGCTCGCCCAGCGGCTCGCCGGCACGCCGCGCGATCTGTCGGACACGGGCGTCCGCGCGCCCCGATGGCTCGAGAAAGTGGTCCGCCGACTCCTCGAGCGCAGTCCCGCGCGGAGGTATCCGTCGGCGGCCGCGGTTGCCGCCGACCTCGACCGCGCCCGGGCGCCCCGGCCGAAAGTGCGCCTTCGACTCGCGGCGGCGATCGCGGCGGGAGTCGTCGCGGTCGCGCTCGCGTTCTGGACGGCGTCCCGCCCGCGCACCGGGTCGGGGCCGCGGCCGGAAGAGCCCCGCGCTCCCGCGGCCCGGGCGGCCCGCGAAGCCGTCGCTCTCCTGCCGCTCGCCGACGAGACCGCGGATCCCGAGCTCGCGTGGACGAGCACCGGGATCCCCGAGATGCTCGCGGCGAATCTCTCGGAGACCGGGGACCTCCGCATCCTCGATTCGCTGCGGGTCCTGCGGAACCTCCGCGACCTCCATCTCGCTCCGGGCCGGTACGACGACGCCGCGCTCACCGAGCTCGCCGAGCTCTGGAACGCCGGGCGCCTCGTGACGGGGACCGTCCGCCGCGCGGGAAACCGGCTCCGCGTCGATCTGCGCCTCGCGCGGATCGGCCCCGGCGGCCTCTCGAGCCGGAACGTCTCGGCCGAGGCGGACGGAGCCGAGGGACTCTTCGCGGCCGTGCGGGCGCTGGGCGATCGGGTCCGCGGCGATCTCGGGGTCTCGGGCACGGCCGCCGTGGAGAAGCCGGTCGCCACCACTTCGGTCACGGCCGCCCGCGCGTACGAGGCGGGGCGGCAGCGGCTGCTCGCCGGCGACGACCTCGGCGCGGCCCCGGCGTTCGAGCAGGCCGTGGCGGCGGATCCCGGATTCGTCGCGGCGCTCGAGAGGCTCGCCGAGACGTACCAGAACCTCGGGCGCCAGGAGAAGGCGGCCGCGGCGGTCGCGCGGGCGCTCGCGGCGGTCGGCTCGGAGGAGAGCCGCCTCGCCTTCCGCGTGCGGGCGCGCAGCGCGCTGCTCGAAGGCAAGCCGGAGGAGGCCGAGAAACACTTCCAGGAGCTGCTCGCGCGGTATCCGTTCGACGCCGAGCCGCGCCTGGATCTCGCCTCCGCGCAGGCGGCCCAGGGGCACAACTCGGAAGCCGTCGCGACGCTGAAGAAGGCGGTCGAGCTCGACCCGGGCGATCCCCGGGCGTGGTTCCAGCTCGGGAAGAACGCCATCCTGGCGGGAGACAGCGCGCGCGCCGCCAGCGACTACCTCGTCCGGGCGCTCGCGCTGCACACGCGTCTCGAGAACGAAAAAGGGAAGGCGGACGTGCTGAACGCGATGGGGGTCGCGCACCAGCAGCTCGGGGAGTATCCCCACGCGCTCGAGCGCTACACCGAGGCGGCGGGCGCGCGTGGAAAGATCGGCGACGACCGGGGTCTCGCGTCCACGCTCCGCAACCGGGCGATGGTGAACGTGTCGCTCGGAAGATCGCGCGACGCGGAAGCGGACCTCGAACGCGCCCGTAAGCTCTTCGAAAAAATCGGCGACCGCGGGGGGCTCTCCGACGTGATGAACGACTTCGGCCTCCTGCACGAGGGGCGCGGCGCCTACGCGCGTGCCCTCGCCGACTACCAGGACGCGCTGAAGATCCGGCGGGGCATGGGGGACGAGAGGCTGCTGGCGCAGAGCTACGACAACGTCGGCTACATCTACTACCTGCAGGGCGAGTACGACAACGCCGTCGTCTACTGGAAGCAGGCGCTCGACCTCCGCCGGAAAATCGGCGAGAAGAACGGGATCGTCCTCTCCATCCAGAACATGGGTTTCCTTCAGACCGCGCAGGGGGAGTGGGACGAGGCGATGAAGTCGTTCATGGAGGCGCTGGAGAACAGCCGCGCCATCGGGTTCAAGAACGCGGAGGCGATCTCGCTCGGGAACATCGCGACGCTGTCGGCGTATCGCGGCCGCTTCGGATCCGCCCTCGACTCTTTCGCCGCGGCCCTCGCCGTGCTCCGGCCGCTCGATCTGAAGCCGGCCCTCGCCGAGTTCACGCTGAAGGAGGCGGCCGTGCGGCTCGAGCTCGGTCAGCTCGAGGAGGTGAATGCCCGCCTCGCCGCGGCCGGGGCGTGGCTGAAGGAAACGGAAAACCGCGAGCAGGCGGCGGACCTGGAGACTCTGCGCGGCGAGTGGCACGCGGCGCGCGGCGAGGCGGAGGCGAGCCGGCAGGCGTTCACGCGCGCGATTTCCCTCGCCCGGGAGAGCGGCAGCCGCGCCACGCTGCTGCACGCCCGGATCGCGGCCGGTTCCGCGTCCGGGGATACGGCGGAGCTCGGCAAAGCCCTCGCCGAGGCGGAGTCGCTCGGCCACGCCCTGCTGACGGCGCGTGCGCTCGAAGGGCTGGCCCGCGCCGAGCTCCCGCGCCGTCCCCAGCGCTCGGAAGAGCTCGTGCGCCGCGCGTTGACGATCGCGGACCGTTCGGGCTGGGAGGCGGGCCGCTACCGCCTTCACGCCCTCCTGGCCCGGACCCTCGAGGCGCGGGGCGATGCCGACGGGGCGAAGGAGTCGTGGAAGCGGAGCGCGGAATCCGCGCGGCGGCTGGGGGAAAATGTCCCGAGCTCGATGCGGACGTCTTTCCTCGCTCTGCCCGCGGTCCGGGAGTCGCTCGCGCACGACGCGCCGGAACGATCGTGAGCGGCCCGGTCCCCGCGACCGACCGCCTCGATCGGATCGCCGAGCAGCTCTCGCGCATCACCTCGGAGAACGCGCGGCTCCTCGAGCGCGTCGCCGAGTCCGAGCGGCGGTTCCGCCGCATTTCGAGGGGCGTTCTGCGCCTTCAGGAAGAGGAGCGCGGCCGGATCTCGCGCGACCTGCACGACGGCATCGGACAGCTGCTGACGGCTCTCAAGATTCAGCTCGAGCTGCTCGAGAGGGAGGCCGCCGCGATCCCGTCGCTCGCCGGGCGCGTCGCCGGCGCGCGTGAGCTCGCCGACACGGCGCTCACGGAGGTGCGGCAGCTCTCGCACGTCCTGCGGCCGCAGATGCTCGACGACCTGGGGCTCGAGCCCACGCTACGGTGGCTCGCGCGGACCTTTCAAAAGCGCACGGGCATCGCGGTGGACCTCGTCTTCGAGGGCGCCGAAGGGCGCTCCGACGCGGACATCGAGACGCTCGTGTACCGCATCGTCCAGGAGGCGCTCACGAACGTGGCGCGCCACTCGTCGGCGGC
>DATIBN010000173.1:0-7944 GCA_035457525.1 Thermoanaerobaculia bacterium
TTACCTCGGGAGACTTCGCGCGCCGCGAAACGGGGGCCCCAAACTCACCTCCGGAAACTCCTCGCGCCGCGACCGAGATTCTCAGTAAACCTTCTCCCTCTCCCCGGTGACGGGGAGAGGGTTGGGGTGAGGGGCCACCGAGTCACCACCGCTACCAGACGATCAGCCCGTCCTTCGCCTGGCGCTCGAGGAACTTCTCGACGAGCTCGGGTGTGACTTCGCCGTAGTACCACGCTCCCGCCGAGAGCGCCTCGGCCTGGACGCGGCGTGCGATTTCCGCGGCGTTTCTCTTTCCGTCGATCCAGTTCATCGCGGCGAACTGCATCAGGTTCGTCAACGTCCGCTCTTCCGAGGGCGGAGCCGCCGCCCCCGTCCGCCTTCGCCCGCCGGCGGGCGCCGAGGCCGCGTCGCGCGCTTCCCGTTTCGCCCGGTCCTCCGCGGCCCGCTTCTCGCGGACCTTCTCCGACAGGTCGAGCCACTCCGCCAGGGTCGCGACGCCCCGCCGGGGGATGCGCTTGCCCAGCCGCAACTCCGCGGCGCCCGGCGCGTCACCCGGCTCACGCCCTTCCGCCCGCTCCCGCCAGCTCGAGACGAGCAGCGCCTGCAGCTCGCGGGCCGCCTGCTCGAGCGGTGCGACGCGGGAAGCGAGGACCTCTTCGGCAACGGGCGCGAGCACGGTGGCCGAGCGCACCGACGCGACCTCCTTCTCGAGCGAGACGGCGAGGAGGTTCGCGGCGGCGTGATAGTCCTCTTCGCGCGGCGGGCTGGAGGAGGCAATCCGTGCCAGGCCGGTCGCGAAGTCGCGTCCCAGCCGGGCGAGCCCGCGGCCCGCCACGTGCCCCGCCACCTGCACCGCTTCGGACGTGCCCGCGTTCGCCAGCCAGAGCGCGGTCGAGGCCACGATGAACGCGTTCCTCTTCAGCTGGGTTGGATCGATCTGCCACAGGTCGTCGCCCGAGGAGTGGATGTACTCGTCCGGCCAGTTCGTCAAAGTCGTACCGGGCACCCCGACCCACGAGTCGTTGAAGACCATGTGGTCCGTGTTGGAGAAGTAGGGGACGGCGCGCGCGTGAAACGGCTCGCGGCTCCCGAGGCGCGAAAAGATCGGCCTCGAGAACGGCACGCCCGGCGGGATCGAGTGCGCCTGGAACGCCGGCAGGTACGCGGAGTTTCCGGCGACCACCATGTCGAGGATGCTCTCCTGCACGTCGGCGAGGAACGACGGGCGCACCCACGGCGTCCGCGCCATGTGCTGCACGCGGCCCCCGAGGGACTGGCGCGCGCCCACCATGTCCTGGTTCAGGTTGGCGAGGATCTTCTTCTCGTCGCCCGGATGGTCCGCGAACCACCGATACTCCGAGTAGATCTCGTCGGCCCACCAGAACCGGATTCCGCGGCGCGGGCGGGGCAGCTTCTTCTCGGCGACCAGACGCGCGAGCGCGCGGCCGATTTCGAGAATGCTCGCGACCCCCGACTGGTCGTCGTTGGCCGAGAACTTTTCCTCCTGGAGGTGGGCAGTGAGGACGATCTCCGGCAGATCCGGCTCGGTCCCGCGGAGCCGGGCCTCGACCATGGCGGTCTTCCGCTCGGCCGCGACGACCGAGTCGATGACGACGCGGGCGCGCAGGCGAGACGCTGCGCCGGAGGAACCTTCGGAGAAGATCCGCCGCGCGGCCTCCCCGCGGAGCCGATCCGAAAGCGCCTTGCCCTCGCGTGCCGAGAGCACGAAGGCAAACGTCGTCTTTTCCCCTTTCGGGCCGTCCTTCTCGGGGACCCGCAGCCACGCGACCTGGTCGGGGTGATCGGCGAGCGCGTTCAGGCGCGTCGAGGCCCACGACAGGATGCCCGCGGCGCCGCGCTTCCACACCGCCTGCTCCATGACGACGCCCACGTTTCCGTAGGCGAGGACGATCCGGCCGCGCACGTCCCTACCGGAGTAGTCGGCCGCGGCCTCCCCGGCCCCGACGTCCACGATCTCCGCCGTGACGTTCGCGGGGCGCGAGTAGTCCGCGACGGCAGTCGCGACCTCCGCCGAAGACCCGAGCTTCGTCTCCTTCGCGTCGACGCCGTCCCCTTCGACGAGCCATGCTTCGGCGCTCCGGCACGTCCAGGGGAGCGAGTCCCCCTTCTGATCGATCCACCGGACGTCCTCGAGCCCCACCTCCTTCGCCTTCTCCATCACGTAGCGCGCGACTGCGAAGAACCCCTCGGAGGACGACGGCTTGTGCCACTGCGTTGTGATGCGCTCGATCTCGAACGCGCGGTCGCCCGAGATCTCGTTGACGAGCAGGCGCTCCGTCCGCTCGTCGACGAACGGCGAGGTCTGGGCGGCGACGAAGCGGCCGAGGAGCGAGAGGATCGATGCCGCGAGCAGGGCGCGTCTCATGCGGGACTCCTTCATTTCGGTGGGCCTTCGATCGGATCCAATGTCACGATTACGAGCGTCCGGTCGTCGTCGGGTGCGGCGCCGCCCGTGTGGGTCTCGATTTCCGAGAGGATGGCGCCTTTCAGCTCCGAGGGGGTGGAGCGCGCCTCCCGCGCGAGGATCGCCTCGAACCGCTCGAAACCGAAAGGGTCGCCCGAGGGGCTCAGGCACTCGACGAGGCCGTCGGTCAGGAAAACGATTCGGTCTCCCGGCTCGAAATCCCAGCCGCGCGTCGGAAACTCGGATCGCGGCGAAGCTCCGAGCGGAAACGAGGGGAGGGAGAGGCTCTCCACGCGGCCGCTCGAGACCCGGTACGGAGCGAGCTGGCCGGCGTTGGTGAGATCCCCCCGCCGGGTGGTCGCGTCGTAGACGAAGAGCGCGAGCGTCATGTAGCTGCGCGAGTCGGTCGAGCGGTGAATGAGGTCGTTCAGGCGGGCGAAGAGGGGCGGACCCGTCAGCCCCGTTTCGATCAGGGTCGCGAGCGCCGCCTTGGCCATCGCGACGAGGAGGCCGGTCGGCAAGCCGTGGCCCGACACGTCGCCGACGACGATCGCGGAGCGTCCGTCCGGGACGGGCAGGTAGTCATAGTAGTCGCCGCCGATCTCCGCGACCGACTGCACGTGCGCGAGCACGCGCGCGCCGGGGAGCTCCGCGGACGCGGGTGGGAGGAGCTTCTGCTGGATCGTGCGGGCGACTGCGATCTCCCCCTCGAGCCGCTCCTTCCGCGCCGTCTCGATCAGCAGTCGCTGGATCGAGCCCGCCATCCCGTCGAAAGAGCGCGCGAGGTCCCCGATCTGGTCCCGCGACCGGGTGTTCACCCGGACCGAGAAGTCGCCGCGCGCGATCCCTTCCGCCGCGCGGCTCATCCGGTTGACGTTGCGCGTGATGCTGCCGACGAGCGCGAAGGCGAGCGCGAGCGCGACGAGGTACACGAATAGCAACGCGCCCGCGAGCCCCGCCATCACGGAGAAAACGATCCGTCCCGTGCCCGGAACCCAGGCGGAGGAAAACTCCTCCCAGAGCAGGCGCGGCGAGGTGTGCCCGACCATGGCGACGATGCGATCCGGCTTTTCGGACGGCGGCGGGAAGATCGCCACCGGGCGCGTCATGGAGATCCCGAGGAGACCCTCCCGATCCATGAACCCGCCGGAGGGTTCCTTCGGGCGCGACGCCGGGCGAACGACCTTGTCCGACTTGAGGTCGGGATCCGGGTTCCGGTCCCTTCCGCGGGTTCCGGGCCGTCCGACCCGGATCTGGTAACCGTTCTCCCGATTCTCCGTTGCCGACTCCGCCCGGACGACGTATCCGGTCCGGTCCGCGATCCGCTGGAGGATCGCCGGGTCCTGCAGTGGAAGGAGCCGGATCGTCCCGTTTCCTCCGGGCGCGACCCCGCTCGCGAGCCACAGGCGATCCTCGGCGAGGAGGAACCGGGGATCCTTCGCCTCTGCCGCCCACGGAACGGGCGTGTTCTCGGCCAGCCAGGGCAGGGGGGAACGGGCCACCTTTCCGTCGGCCACCTCCACCTTTTGTACGCCCGGCGTCTGATCGTTCGTCTCCTGGGCGATCACCTGGGTTTCCCGGCGCAGTCGCCCCCCGATGAACTGGAACGACAGGAGGTACCCGCCCATGATGAGCAGCATGGCGAGCAGAGGGATCGGTACGATTCCGATCAGGAAGTACGAGAAGGCCAGTCGAAGGCTCAGGCGCCGGACGAGGAGCCGGAAGCCCGCAACGATCGCTCGGAACGCGAGGACGATTCCGGCGACCAGACACGTCAGGTAGGCCAGGACTCCGATGAATCCGAGCCGGTCCTCCTTCCCGTCGATCAGGAAGAGGAGGAACCCGATCGCGAACGCGATCGCCCATCGCTTCGTCGACTTCCGAACAGTCACGTGGCCCGAAGGATATTTCTTTTGCGATCCAGTTCACCGGTTCACTGCTCACCCCTCACCGTTCACCGCTCTCCGTCAGCCCTTCACGTAGAATCCCCTCGGTGAGGTTCTTCCGGCATTCGGCGCTTCTCCTTCCGTCCGCGTTCCTCCTCGGCGTCCTCCTCTTCCTGCTGACGCACGGCCGGGAAGACCCCGGCTTCGCGTCCTATCCGTTCTTCGAGCAGTGGGGCGCGAGCCGCAGCGCGACTCCCGAGTTCCGGTTCCTGGAGCAGGCGCTGGTCTTCTTCCTGCCGCTCTATCTCGTCACGCTCCTCTTCGTCCTGCTCCTCGCGGTGGCGGAAAACGCGCTCTACGGCCCGCGGCGTCCGATCGCGAGGTCCGTTTACGACCGCGCCTTCCGGCGGGTGTTCCCGGCTCTCTACCTGGTCACGGTCGCTGCGGTCGTGCTCGCCGGGGACCGACTCGCCCGCGCGTACGCGCCGGGCGCGCTCGTGGGCCCGGTGCTCGTCGCGCTGACGCCGTTCGCGGCCGCGCTGTTCGCGCTCGTGCCGGCCCTCCTCCTCGCCGCGCCGGCGGCGGCGCTGATGCGGATGGAGCGCGCATGAGCGCCTCGCCGTCCGCCGCGACGAAGGGTCGCTCGATCGTCGTCCTCGACTTCGGCGGCCAGTACACGCAGTTGATCGCGCGCCGCGTCCGGGACGCGCGGGTGTTCTCCGTCGTCCTTCCCCCCGACGAAACCGAAGAGGGGATCCGGCGCTGGGACCCCGCGGGCATCATTCTGTCGGGCGGCCCGCAGAGCGTCTACGAGGAGGGCGCGCCCGTGCCGAAGGCCGACCCGCGCGCGCTCGGCGTTCCCGTGCTCGGCCTCTGCTACGGCATGCAGTGGATGGCTCACGCCCTCGGGGGAGAGGTGAAGCCCGCCAACGGGCGCGGGGAGTTCGGCCGCGCGACGGCGCGCATCGCGACCGACTCCGAGCTCTTCGCCGGCCTCGCCCCGGAGCAGACCGTCTGGATGAGCCACGGAGATTCGGTGGCCAAGCCGCCGCCCGGCTTCCGCGTGACGGGCTCGACCCCGGCGACGCCGATCGCCGCGATCGAGGATCCGGACCGGCGGCTCTACGGCATCCAGTTCCACCCCGAGGTGCGCCACACCGAGCACGGCTCGGCGATCCTCGAGAACTTCCTCTTCCGGGCGTGCGGCCTCCGGCCGGAGTGGACGATGGAATCGTTCCGGCACGAGAAGGTCGCCGAGATCCGCCGGCAGGCGCCGTCGGGCGCCGTGATCTGCGCGCTGTCCGGCGGCGTTGACTCCGCGGTCACGGCGCTCCTCCTCCGCGAGGCGCTGGGGGACCGCGTGCACCCGATTCTCGTCGACCACGGCCTCATGCGCGCGCACGAGGTCGAGCAGGTGGAGGAGGCCTTCGCGCGCCACGGGATCTCGATTGCGTCCGTGGACGCGTCCGAGCTCTTCCTCCTGCGCCTCGAAGGGGTCGAGGAGCCCGAGGAGAAGCGCCGCATCATCGGGCGCACCTTCATCGAGGTGTTCGAGCGCGAAGCGAAGAAGATCCCGGACGCGCGCTACCTCGCGCAGGGCACGCTCTATCCGGACGTCATCGAGTCGGTCTCGATCAAGGGGCCATCGGCGGTCATCAAGACGCATCACAACGTGGGCGGATTGCCCGAGAAGCTGGGTCTCGAGCTGATCGAGCCGGTCCGGGAGCTCTTCAAGGACGAAGTCAGACGCCTGGGTGCGGAGCTCGGGCTCCCGAAGGAATTCTTGTCGCGCCACCCGTTCCCCGGCCCGGGTCTCGCCGTGCGGATCCCGGGAGCGGTCACGAAGGAGAAGGTCGCGCTCCTCCAGAAGGCCGACGAGATCGTGCTCGACGAGATCCGCAAGGCCGGGCTCTACGACTCCATCTCGCAGGCGTTCGCGGTGCTCTTGCCGGTGCGGTCGGTCGGCGTGATGGGCGACAGCCGCACGCACGACTTCGTGCTCGCGGTGCGCGCCGTGCAGACGACCGACTTCATGACGGCCGACTGGTTCCGCATGCCGCACGAAGTCCTGGACGCGATCTCGAGCCGCATCGTGGGAACGGTCCGCGGCATCAACCGCGTCGTTTACGACGTGACGTCGAAGCCCCCCGCGACGATCGAGTGGGAGTAGGCATAGTGTGCCCCGAGATCGCGATCCTTCCCACCGCCGGATGAGCTTCCGAGAGCAGTTCGCGAGTTAATCTCCGATCTCTTCGCCAAGGTATCTAAAGATCTCGCCCAACCAGACTAACGCGAAGACCACTGGCTCGCGCTCACCGGCGGCGATCTTCTCGAGCCAAGACCAATCTTCCGAGAGCTGACCTATATCTAGATCTCTTGGCTCCTGCTCTCGGTCATACTTCTGCTCTTTGGGGATGTTCCAGTAATAGTCGGCAGAGATATCAACGACCGAATGGCCTCTGTCCTCAAGCCTCTTCAAGACGAGCTCGCTGACAGTACGGAGCTGCGCCACAGTTATCTTCATCTTGCTTCCGGTTCTTGGAGTTTCCTGATCAATCTTTTGAAATTCTCGATCTGACGCTCCAGTTTCCTTATTCTTCCTTGGATGATCCTCCTTCTGATTTCCTCACTCTTTCCCTTCAAGAAGCCTTTATTGTCGTATGCGTCAGGGTCTCTCCGATAGTTCGCAAGTCTCTGCTCGTGGTCGCGAAGAGTGGCTTCGAGACCCTTAGTGTTTGAGCTTGGTCCGCGACTTCGCGCGCTGTCCATCAAGTGAATCAAACCGCCTGCTGAGCCGACGACGCCTTGAACCATCAAACCGGTTGAGACGATGTTGACCGGGATCCCGACAACGGCGCCGACCCCCGTTGCATCCAAGGTAAGCCCACCTAAGTTGCCGCCACCACCAATCAAGAATCCGATTGCCCCTGCAGGGATTGACGCGAGATCCCCAGCAGATTGCCCAAGCCTCACGTCGCCGTCGTCGGAGTTAACACGACCGACTCCGCCAAAGAAGTTGCTGGCGAATGCGTTTGCGAATCCGGCGATCACGTCAGAAACGTCTCTCCCGTCAGTGTCGACGTACCTCAAGGGGTTATTGAGGGCGTACACGTACCTGTTCCAAGACTGTGGGACTAGAGTCTCTCCTTGGAGCGTGTCCGCGCTCAGGAATCGTCCCTCGATCGGGCTCAGGAACCTCGCGTGGTCATAGTCCTTTCCTGATGACGCGTCTCGCTCCATCGCAGCAAACTTGATTGGTTGCGTTCCGAAGACTCCACCGATCTCCTGCCCGAACGGCAGGTACTTGTGGGTCTCAAGGACGCCACCCGTGGAGTTCGTGACCAACCGAGGCGTCCCCAAATGGTCCCTCGCGTAATAGCGATAGGCGCCCGCCGAGTCGCGAGTCGCGACGAGGAGGTTCCCGAAATAGAAATAATTCTTGGAGCGGCTGATCGAAGTGCCGACCGTGTACTCCGTCGAGAGCCGGTTGGACTCGTCGCGGAAGGTCAGGGTCCAGGTGATCGGGGCCGGGAACGCGTAATAGCCCGACACGTCGATGACCGTGTCGGGCGAGGCCCCGAAAGTGGCCAGAGTCAGTTGACCCGCCCCGGAAAGCCCGAGATTGAAGTTGTT
>DATIBN010000174.1:0-32475 GCA_035457525.1 Thermoanaerobaculia bacterium
TTTCCAACACTCGAAAGTGCTCGACAGGACGGCTCTCTCCTCCAGCGGGAGCTTTCCGGGCGCCGGGGCGAACCTGCTGGCGTTCCCGGACGACGACGTGAGCGTCGTCGTTCTGTCGAACAACTACGCGAGCGTGCCGGGGACGATCGCGGAGAACGTGGCCGGGATCTACTTCGGCCGGGAAGTCGCGAGCCCCGAGGTCGCGCTGGCCGCGAACCCGAAGCCCATGGACCCCCGGCTGACCGGAACGTACGAGGTCGTCGGAAGGCCCTGGACCTTCATGCTCTCGATCCGGGAAGGCCGCCCGATCGTCGCGTGGACCGAAGCCCGGGTGAGCAGCCTCTCGCGCATCGACGACGAGACGTGGTTCTCGCCTCTCGACTGGGCGAAATTCACGCTGCGATTCCGACCCGACGGTACCTTCGAGGGCGCGTTCCAACTGCCGGGTTCCGAGCCGCTGGTCGTCCGGAAACGGTGAGATTGGTGGAGCTGACCGGGATCGAACCGGCGACCTCCTGAGTGCGATTCAGGCGCTCTCCCAAACTGAGCTACAGCCCCACGCCGGAACGAGGGCGCGCAGAATAGCACGCGCAGCGCGCCGGGACAATCGGCGGCCGCGGGAGGAACCGATACATGATCACGATTCGACGCTCCGCCGACCGGGGCCATTTCGACCACGGGTGGTTGAACACCTACCACACGTTCTCTTTCGCGGATTACCACGATCCGGACCACATGGGCTTCCGGTCGCTGCGGGTCATCAACGACGACCGCGTCGCGCCGGGCCAGGGCTTCGGCGCGCACCGGCACCGCGACATGGAGATCGTCTCCTACGTGCTGGAGGGAGCGCTCGCGCACAAAGACAGCCTCGGCAACTCGGGCGTCATCCGCCCCGGCGACGTGCAGAAGATGAGCGCCGGCACGGGCGTCGAGCACGCCGAGTTCAACGCGTCGAGGACCGAGCCCGTGCACTTCCTCCAGATCTGGATTCTGCCGGAGCGCCGCGGGCTGCCGTCGGGCTACGAGCAGAAGACTTTTCCGGAGGAGAGCAAGCGCGGCCGGCTCCGTCTCGTGGGCTCGCCGAACGGCCGGGAAGGCTCGGTCACGATCCGGCAGGACGTCGACGTTTATGCGAGCGTGCTCGAGAAGGGGGACGAGGTCCGGCACGTCCTCGCCCCGGAGCGCGCGGCGTGGCTACAGATTGCGAGGGGAGAGCTCGCCTTGAACGGGGAGTCCCTGAAGGAAGGCGACGGAGCGGCCGTGACCGACGAGCGGGAGCTGTCGATCTCCGGCCGGGGAACGGAGTTCCTGCTCTTCGACCTGGGGTAGGGGTCAGGTCTCCACTTGCCACACTGGGGGTCAGGTCTCCACTTGCCACATTGCAGCATCGTGAAGGCCTGAGCCCGCTCACCCCCTCGTGAGCTCGGCCGTGTGCCGGGCGATCACGGACTCCTCGTCGGTCGCGACCACGCGGACCGTGCAGCGGCTGCCGTCGGCGGTCACCACCGCTTCCGAGCGCGCGTTGCGGACCGGATCGAGCTCGATGCCGAGGAAGCCGAGCCCGTGGCAGATCTCTTCGCGGATCGGCGCGGCGTGCTCGCCGATTCCGCCCGTGAACGCGAGCGTGTCGAGGCCGCCCAGCACCGCGGCGAAAGCGCCGATCCACCGGCGCGCGCTGTAGCAGAAGAGGCCGATCGCGAGGTCGGCGCGGGGGTCGGAGGCGCGGGCGGCGAGCAGGCTCTGCATGTCGCTCGTGGTCTCCGAGACCGCGAGGAGGCCGCTCCCCCGGTTGAGGAGGTCCTCGAGCGCGGACGCGTCCATCCCCCGGGTCCGGGCGAGGTAGACGACGACGCCGGGATCGAGGTCGCCGGGGCGCGTTCCCATGACCAGTCCCGCGGCCGGCGTGAATCCCATCGTCGTGTCCCGGGGCTCGCCGTCGGAGAGCGCCGCCATGCTCGCGCCGTTGCCGAGGTGCGCGATGACGACGCGTCCGGAACCGCGGGGACCGAGCGTCCGGACGACCGACTCGTACGAGAGGCCGTGGAATCCGTAGCGGCGGACGCCCTCCTGCCAGAGAGAGGACGGGAGCGGCAACCGCCGGGCGATGAGCGGCATCCGCGCGTGGAAGGCGGTGTCGAAACACGCCACCTGCGGGAGCGTCGGGTGTTCCTTCCGAACCGCCTCGATGATCGCGAGCTCGCCCGGCAGGTGAAGGGGCGCAAACGGCGTCGCTTCGCGCAACGATGCGAGGAGCGCGTCGTCGATTCGCGCGGGCTCGAGGTGCTTCGGGCCGCCGTGAACGATCCGATGGCCGGCGGCGTCCAGCTCGATGCCGAGGGCGGTCAGCTTCTCCCACACCCGGGGTACGGCAGCTCCCGGGTCGCCGGTTCGTTCGACGGCCCCCCGCGTGAGCTCCTGCGGCTCGCCGCCGCGGGAGCCGATCGAAAAGGCCGCGAACTTGAGCGAGGAGGAGCCGCCGTTCAACGCCAGGACGGTGCGGAGCCGGGAGTCGTTCATCCCGGCCAGCGCCAGCTCTGAACCTCCGGAAGGTCCTCGCCGTTCTCCACGACGTACGACGCGTGCCGGACGAGCGCCGCCCGGAAAGCCTCCACCGCGGAGGTCGCCCGCGACTGCCACTCGGGCAGACGCGCGAGAGAGTCGATGGCGAGCTGGAATCGGTCCATGTTGTTCCGCACGACCATGTCGAAAGGGGTCGTCGTCGTCCCTTCCTCCTTGTATCCGCGGACGTGGAGGTTCGAGTGGTTCCGCCGGCGGTAGGTCAGCTCGTGGATCAGCGTCGGATAGCCGTGGTACGCGAAGACGATGGGTCGGTCTTTCGTGAAGAGCCGGTCGAAGTCGTCGTGCGAGAGGCCGTGCGGATGTTCTTCCTCCGGCTCCAGCCGCATGAGGTCGACGACGTTCACGACGCGCACGCGGAGATCCGGCAGGTGCTCGGCGAGCAGGGACCGGGCGGCGAGCACTTCGAGCGTCGGCACGTCCCCGGCGCAGGCGAGGACGAGGTGCGGATCCGCTCCGCCGTCGGTCGACGCCCACTCCCAGATGCCGGCGCCGGCCTCGCAATGGCGGACCGCCGAGGCCATGTCGAGCCACTGCAGCTCGGGCTGCTTGCCCGCCACGATGACGTTCACGTAGTTGCGGCTTCGAAGGCAGTGGTCCGCGACGGACAGGAGCGTGTTCGCGTCGGGAGGGAGATAGATGCGGACGACCTCCGCTTTCTTGTTCGCGACGTGGTCGATGAAACCCGGGTCCTGATGGCTGAAGCCGTTGTGGTCCTGGCGCCAGACGTGGGAGGAGAGGAGGTAGTTGAGCGAAGCGATCGGCTTGCGCCACGGAATCCCCGGGGCCACCTTCAGCCACTTCGCGTGCTGGTTGAACATGGAGTCGACGATGTGGATGAAGGCCTCGTAGCAGGAAAAGAGGCCGTGCCGCCCGGTCAGGAGATAGCCCTCGAGCCACCCCTCGCACATGTGCTCGCTCAGGATCTCCATGACCCGGCCGTCCGGTGAAACGTGCTCGTCGGTCTCCAGGATCTCCGCGGTCGACACCCGGTCCGTCACCTCGAAGACGGGATCGAGGCGGTTCGAGCTCGTCTCGTCCGGCCCCATCAGCCGGAAGTTCTTCGGGTTGCGCCGGATCACGTCGCGGAGGAATCGGCCGAGGACGCGGGTCGATTCGGTCTCGACGACGCCGGGACGGACGACGTCGACCGCGTATTCGCGAAAATCAGGAAGGTCGAGGCTCCGGAGCAGCAGGCCGCCGTTGGCGTGCGGGTTCATCCCCATGCGGAGAGTGCCCTCGGGGGCGAGCGCCGCGAGCTCGGGGAGGAATCGGCCCGACTCGTCGAAGAGCTCCTCCGGCCGATAGCTCCGAAGCCATTCCTCGAGGATGCGGAGGTGCTCCGGATTGCGGCGGGGGTTGGAGACGGGAACCTGGTGCGACCGGAACGTCCCCTCGACTTGCTTGCCGTCCACGACCTTCGGCCCGGTCCAGCCTTTCGGCGTCTGGAGCACGATCATCGGCCAGCGCGGCCTCTCCCGGTAACCGCTCGTTCGAGCCGTCAACTGGAACTCGGCAATCCGATCGGCCGCGAGGTCGAGTGCCTCCGCCATCTTCCGGTGCATCGCCTCGGGCTCGTGGCCTTCGACGAAGAGCGGCTCGTGGCCGTAACCGACGAGGAGCGACCGCAGCTCTTCCCGCGGGATCCGGGCGGGCACGGTCGGGCCCGCGATCTTGTACCCGTTCAGGTGGAGGATCGGCAGGACGGCCCCGTCGTGCGCCGGGTTCAGGAACTTGTTCGAGTGCCAGCTCGTGGCGCACGGTCCGGTCTCGGCCTCGCCGTCCCCGACGACGCAACACGCGATGAGATCCGGGTTGTCGAAGACCGCCCCGTACGCGTGCAGGAGCGAGTAGCCGAGCTCACCCCCCTCATGGATCGAGCCCGGGGTCTCGGGGGCGGCATGGCTCGGAATCCCGCCGGGCCAGGAGAACTGAGTGAAGAGCTTTCGCAACCCCTCCTCCCCCGGCCCGACCGAGGGATACAGCTCCGAGTAAGAGCCCTCGAGGTAGGTGTTCGCGACGACGCCCGGACCGCCGTGGCCCGGGCCGGCGAAGTAGAGGACGTTCCAGCCTCGCTTCCGGATCAGCCGGTTGAAGTGGACGTAGATGAAGTTCAACCCGGGGGTGGTCCCCCAGTGGCCGAGCAGGCGCGGCTTGACGTGCTCGGGACGGAGCGGCTCGCGCAGGAGCGGGTTCGCGCGGAGGTAGATCTGGCCGACCGAGAGGTAGTTCGCCGCCCTCCACCACCGGTCGATCTTCGAGAGCTCGTCGGGAGAAAGTGTTTCGGACATCGCTGCCTCCGCCGCCATCGTATTCGGGTTCGCGGAGGCCTCCGAGATGCCGGTTCCCGGCCTCTAACGGCTCGAGGGGTACTCGGCGAACAGCTTCCCGACCGCCTCCCGGACGGCCGCTTCCCGCTTCTCGACGGACGCCGTCGTGTCGATGGCGCTCGTCGCGGTGCCCCGCCAGACCAGCTCCTTTTCGCCCGCGTCGACGAGGTCGACGACCAGCGTGCCGACCGGCACTTCCTGGCGCCGCACCGTGGTCGGGCCGCGGGCGCCCCAGCGACGCCAGCCGTATCCCCATCCGGCGTCGTAAGCCGTGTATTGGACCTCCTTGCTCAGCCGGCCGTGTATGGCGACCAGGAGGTCGGGCCGATCGCTCCGGACGAGACCGCGGGCGGTGAGCTCGCGGTCGATCGCGGCGGTGAGACGTTTTTCGAAGATGTCGTTTCCGATCCTCGACGGGAGCCAGCCGTAGGTTCGATACCGCGAGAAGTCGACGGACCGGTCGTAATCCACCGACGTCGTGATCGAGGACGCGCAGGCGACGATGGCGACGGTGAGGACGAGGGCGACGGAGTTGACCTTCATGCTTGCCTCTCCTGGTGTCTCGACGTTTCGTTCCTGTTGGGGGGCTTCACAACCGGTTCAGGCCGTCCAGGCCCGCGACCTTGTAGGCCTCGGCGAAGGTCGGATAGTTGAAGACGGTGTCGCGGAAGTACTCGATCGTGCCGCCCAGCGCGAGCACCGCCTGCCCGATGTGGACGATCTCGGCGGCGCTCTCTCCGATCACGTGGACCCCCAGGAGCTTCAGCGTCTTCGGGTCGAAGAGAATCTTCAACATTCCGACCTCCGTCCCGAGCATCTGGCCCTTGGCGAGTTCCTCGAAGCGGGAAATGCCGATCTCGTACGGGACCTTCGCGGCGGTCAGGTCCTCCTCGGTCCTTCCGACGACGGATATCTCGGGGATCGTGTAGACGCCGTAGGGAATCGCTTCCTTCCGGCTGTGGCAGTACGCGCCGAACATGTGGCAGGAGGCCAGACGCCCCTGCTCCATCGACGTCGAGGCGAGCGCGGGGAACCCGATCACGTCCCCGGCCGCGTAGATGTGGGGAACGGAGGTCTGGAAGAACTCGTTGACCGAGATCCTTCCCCGGCCGTCGGCGGTGAGCCCCGCGGCCGCGATGTTGACCAGGTCCGCGTTCGTCTGTCGGCCGACGGTGTAGAGCAGCGCCTCGCCGTGCACCCGCTTCCCGCTCTCGAGAACCGCCACGACGCGGCCCTTCTCGTCGAACTCGACCGAGGTCAGCTTCTCGCCGAGCCGGAAGACGGCGCCTCGCTGCCGCATGAAGTAGTCGAGGGCCTCGACGATCTCGCGGTCCACGAACTCGAGGATCGTCGGCTTCTGCTCGATGATCGTGACCTTGATGCCGAGCGCCGTGATCATCGACGCGTACTCGAGCCCGATGACGCCGGCGCCCACGACGATCAGCTCCCGCGGGAAGCGCTCCACCGTCATGAGGTGGTCCGAGTCGATGACGCGCTTCCCGTCGAGCGGGACCGAGGGGCTGTGCGCCGGGCGCGTACCGCACGCGATCAGCACGTGATCCGCGGTGACCCGCGTCGTCCCCGCGACGCCCTGGACCTCGAGCGTGTGCGGGTCGAGGAACCGCGCGGTCCCCGGGACGAGCTCGACCCGGTTGCGTTTCAACTGGGCGCGGATGACCTCGACCTCCCGGGCCATCACGGCCTGGACGCGAAAGGCGAGATCCGAAACGGCGATCTCCTCCTTCACGGAGTAGTCCCGACCGTAGAACGACCGCTCGCGGAAACCCGAGAGGTAGAGGATCGCCTCCCGGAGCGTCTTCGACGGAATCGTGCCGGTGTGGATGCAGACGCCGCCGACCATCTCCTTGCGGTCCACGATCGCAACCTTTTTCCCGAGCTTCGCCGCCGCGATCGCGCCCTTCTGGCCGGCGGGCCCGGAGCCGATCACGGCGAGGTCGTAGTCGCTCACTCTTTCTCCCACTTCACGAGCTTGAGGTCCCGGACGAAGATCGCATAAATCACGGGGACCAGGAGCAGAGTTATGAACGTCGCGGCGGTCAGGCCGCCGATCTGGGCGTAGCACATCGGCTCCCAGAGGGGCCCGCCGTGCATGGCGAGCGGGACGAGGGCGATGACCGTGGCACCGACGGTGATCAGGACCGGCCGGAGCCGGATGATCCCGGCGTCGAGGAGCGCCTGCTCGAGCGGCTCCCCCTCGGCGTGCTTCTCCTCGATGAAGTCGAAAAGGACGATCACGTGGGAGACGATCACCCCGACGAGGCTCACCATCCCCAGGAAGCCCATGAAACCGAAGGGCTCGCGCATGAACGAGAGGGCCGCGATGGCTCCGACCATCCCGTAGGGGATCGCGCCGAACACGATGAGAGGCTTGACGGCGCTCTTGAACTGGAGAACGAGCGCGAGGAAGATCATTGCGACCGAGATCGCGAGGACCTGGACGAGGTTCTTGAAGCTCTTGTTCTGCTCCTTGTACTCACCGGCGATCTCGAATCGGTAACCGGGTGGCAGGGTCTTTTCGAAAGCACGGATCTTCGGCATCGCGGCCATGAGGACCTCCGACGGCAGGCCCCCTTCGTCTGAAAATGCCGAGACCGTTATCGTCCGAAACTGAAAGCGCCGGAGCATCTTCTCGGTCTTCATCCCGTAGTCGAGCGTCGAGATGGATCCCAGCGGCACCTTCTGATCGCCCGTGGAGGAGTAGACGTAGAGGTCCTGGACGTCCTGGATCTGGGCCCGCTCGTCCATCCGAAGCCGGGAGACGATCGGGATCTGCTTGTCTCCTTCCCGGAGGGTGGCCACCTGGGCCCCGTTCAGCCCGCCGGCCGAGGCGTAAGCGACGTCCTGGTTCGTGACCCCGACCATGTTCGCGCGGTCCGGGTCGATCTTCAGCCTCACGGCAAAGCTCTCGGCGCCCCAGTCGTTCCGGACGCGGGCAGCGTGCGGAGTCTCGCGGAGGATCTTCTCGAGCTCTCCGGCCAGGCGGCGCAGCGTCGGGATGTCCTCGCCGGACACCCGAAGCGAGACGGGGATGCCGACCGCGCCGCCCGACTCGAGCTGCCGGACGTCGACGCGCGCCCCGGGAACGCTCTTCGACAGCGCGGGTTGTAGCCGCTCGAGAAGGTGCTGGGTGAGATGCTTGTCCTTCGTCTGGACGATGATCTGCGCGTAGTTCAACTGCGACATCTCGGGCGAGGCCGACAGCCAGAACCGCGGCCCGCCTCCGCCCACGAACGTCGTCATCGACTCGAGAACCGGAACCGCGTGGCCGCCTTTCTTGTGATCCTCCCCGAACCGCGCAGCCTCCTCGCGGACGATGTCTTCCACGCGTTGCGTCGCCTCGGCGGTCGACAGGAATGGCGCGTCCTCCGGAAGCCAGACGTCGATCCACGATAGGTACTGGAGGTCCTTCGGGAAGAACTGCTGCTTCATGTTCTTCATCATCACGGCGCCCGAAAAGAGGATGAGGAACGACCCGAGAAAAACTTTCCAGCGATTCCGGATCGCCGCGGAGCCCACCCGGTAGTACCACGCCGCGAACCCTTTCTTGCGGCGCTCCTCGATCGGAGGCTCGGCCTTCGGCCGTAGCAGGTAGTAGCCGAGCAGCGGGATGAACGTCATCGAGACGAGCCTCGACGCGACGAGCGAACAGGCGATGACGATCGGCAGGCTGAAGATGAACTTTCCGGTGTCGCCCGTCAGGAGGAGAAACGGAAGGTAGGCGACGATGTTGGTCACCGTCGCGAACATGATCGCGGTTGCGAGCTTCGTCGGGCCGAGCCACGCCGCCACCTCCCGCGGGTGGCCCGCAGCGAGGCTCCGCTTGATCGCGTCGCCGGCGACGACCGGGTCGTCGACGAGGAGCCCGAGGGCGATGATGAGCGACGCGATCGAGACCTGCTGGATGTCGATCTTCAGCAGGTTCATGAACCCGAAGGTCATGGCGAGGGTGAGCGGGATCGAGAAGGCCATCAGGAGGGCGGACCGCCACTCCCAGAAGCCGACGAGGGAGACGAGCACGACGAGTGCGATCGCTTCGTAGAGGCTCATCATGAAGAGATCGACGTTCTCCTTGACCTGGAGCGGCTGGTCGGAAGTCCGCGCGAGAATCAGGTCCTCGGGCAGCCGCGTCTTCAGTTCGGCGAGCGCAGCATCGACCGCCTTCCCGAACTTCGCGATCTGCTCGCCGGATCGCATCTGGACTCCCAGCGTGATCGCGCGCCGACGCGGCCAGGAGCCGTCCTTCTCCCGACTCGTGAAGAAATTCAGGAATCGGGGGGGACTCTCGTAGGACCGGATGACGGTCGCGAGATCGCGGAGGTAGAGGGGCGATCCCGTCGAGGAGGAGGTCACCAGAACGTCCCCGATCTCTTTCTCGCTCCGGAATTCGCCGGACGGATCGATCGTGATGTTCTTGCCGCCGGCCTCCAGCACGCCTCCGGTTGCGGTGATGTTCCGGGCGCCGAGGAGGTTCGGCAGCCGTGAGGGACGGACGCCGTAGGCGGCCAGGCGGCCCTGCGAGTACTCCAGGAAGACCCGCTCCTTCCAGACGCCCGAACGCTCGACCTTCGAGACCTGCGGGACCGTCTGGAGCGTCCGCGCGATCAGGTCCGTGAAGTCGTCGAGCTCCCGGTACGTGTACTTCGAGCCAGCCGCGGCTCGAAGGGCTGCGGTCGTGCCCGCCGGATCGCGAACGATGATCGCCTTCCAGCAATCGGGATGCAGTTCGGCCGCGTGCAGACGCTCCGACAGGAACCGCCGGACCTCGGCATGAAGCGCGGAATCGGAAAGGTCGGCGATGGCGTCGATGCCCGCGAATCCGGGGCCCTCGAGAAGGTGGACGTCCTTGAGGGAGCCTCGGGAGGTCGTCCAGTCGACGAACAGCCGGACCGCCCGCCGAATCGTGTTCGGATCGAGCGAGCTCGGATAGCAGTACGCGAGCGTCGTTCGACGCGGAGAGCGTTGGGCTTTCGCGCGCGTCTCCTCGATCGCCCTGCGGAGATCGCGCGACCGCAGCGCGATCTCCACCTCGCTCGCGCCGGGCGATGCGACCGTCAGCATCAGGGCGGAGGTGTCTCCGAAGTCCTTGATGAAGTTGATGGGCCCCGCGCCCTCCGGCAAGTCGGTGATCGTGTCGAGCTTCAGCTTGATGTCGTCGAATTCCTTCGCCCGGTCTTTCGTGTTCTCGGTCAGCTGCACGTACACGATCGCGATGCTGGTCCGCGTCGTCGAGTTGATTTCCTCGACCCGGGAGTTCTCGGCCATCTTGGCCTCGATGCGTCGCGTCACGAGCTGCTCGATCTTCTCGGCGGGCGAGCCCGGCCAGGGACACATCGCGACCGCGATCCGCGCCGGAACGTCGGGATCCTTCCTCTGCGGCATCGACAGGTAGCCGAAAACGCCCCACACGAGGGTCCCGATCAAGGCGACCCACGCGATCTGCCGGTTCTCCGTAAAGAACCGGGCGGTGTTGTGGGTCGTCCGGACGATCTCGTCGTCCGACTTGTGGCCGCTCACGGGATGACGCGCACGCGATCACCGTCGGCGACGATGGTCGCGCCAGTGACGACGACCCGCTCTCCGGGGGCCAGACCGGACGTGACCACGATCCGGTTGCCGACGACCTCGCCCAGCTTGACGGGCCGCACCTTCGCGACGGCATTCTCGCCGTCGCCCGCCAGGACGAAGACGGCGTACCCATCCGGCTCCGACGGGGACCTCAGCACCGCGGTGAGCGGCACGGCCGCCTCACCCGAGGGGACCGGCCCGGCGGTGTGCGGCGTCTCGACGGTCGCGATCATTCCGCTGCGCAGGGTCCCGGCCGGGTTCGGGATCGTCACCTCGACGTCGAACACCCGGCTCTGGCGCTCCGCCGAGGGCGCAATCGCTGTGATGCGCCCCTTGAACTGCTCGCCCGGGACGGCCTCGACCGAGACGGCGAGCGGCTGACCGATCTGAAGAGCCCGCACGACGGTGTCCGGTACGCCGAACACCGCCTTCACCGACGAGAGGTCGGCGAGCGTGAATCCGACGGTGCCCGCTGCGACGAGCGTCCCTTCTTCGACGTTGCGTGCGAATACGAGGGCGTTCATGGGCGAGGTCAGCGCGCAGTCGGCCAGAGCGATCCGGGCCGCGTCGAGCTGCGCCCTGGCGCCGGCCACGCGCGCTTCCGCGGCGTCGAGAGCGGATCGGGCGCCGTCGAAGTCGGCTCTCGAGAGGCTCTTCGATTCGAAGAGCGACTTCGCGCGATCGAAGTCGAGGCGCTCCTTGCGCAGCCCTGCGGACGCCTCGTCGAAAGATGCCCGCGCCTGGTTGACCTTTTCGACGTAGTCGGATTCCCGCACGCGGGCGAGAACGGCCCCGCGGGCGACCGTGTCGCCCGCCTGGAGGTTCCGGAGGAGTCCGTCGTTCGACCGGATCTGGAGGATCTCGCGGACGTAACCGGAGCTCTTGAACGCCAGCGATACCTGCTCGCTCGGCTGGACGTTGGCGGAATAGCGCAACCCGCCGGCTGCTCCGGCCGGCGCGACGGTCTCCGCGTGAATCGGCACCGGCACCTTCTCGACTTTCGAATCGTGGCGGCAACCGCCCGTCCCGAGCAAGACGATCGGGGCCGCCATCAGCGTTGCCACGAACCGGCGAGAGCTCACCATGATTCCTCCCCCACCGCGCGCTCGAGGTCGGCGCGGGCGGACCAGAACGTCGAGAGCGCCTGCACGTACTGGCGATCCGCGTCGGCGAGATCCGACTGCGCTCGCAGAAGCTGCTCGGCCGTGACCACCTCGGCGCGAAATTGATCCTTCGAGATCCGCAGCCGCTCCCGCCGCGCCGATCGCTCGAGCTCCGAGGCCGTGAGCTCCCGGCGGCTCTGCTCGAACCTCCGGAACTCCCTCCCGACGTCCACCGCGATCGCGCTTTCGGTCTGGGCGACGGCGAGCTTCGCCTGCTCGAGCGCGTGCGCCTTCTCGGCGGCTTCGTGCTTCCGCTTTCCGGCGTCGAAGACGTCCCACGAGAGGAAGAATCCGATCGAGAAGATGTTTCGCGGGAGGAACTCCGACGAGTAGGGAGACACGTAGTTCGCCTGGAAGCCGAGGTCCGGCAGGAACTCCGCCTTCGCCAGGCGCCACGCGAATTCGGCCTGGACGACCTTGAGCTCCGCCTCCTTCAAGGCCGGCTGAAGCTCCCGGGCGCGGGAGCGCGCCGCCGCGAGATCGCCCGGATACGCCGGCTGCTCGACGACCGAAACGACCCGGAAATCGCTGCCGAGGTCGCGGCCGAGGAGGAGGTTCAGCTGCTCTTTCTGCGTGGCGACCGCGTTTCGCGCCGAGAATGCTCCGGCGTCGGATCGGGAGACGCGGGCGCGGGCTTCGATCTGATCGACCTCGAGAGCCTTCTGTGCGCGGAGCCGCTCGCCGACGACGCGTTCGACCTCGCGGGCGAGAGTCAGGGACTCATCGGCCGCGGCGAGCGCACTCTCCGCCGAGAGGATCCCGTAGTACGCGCGCCGCACGTCGTTGACGACGGCTTGCTTCTGCTGGCGGAGCTCCTCCCGGGCCGTGTCGAGGGAGGCGCTGTTCAGCCGGACGCTCAGACCGATCTCGTACTGCTGCGAGATGGGGAACTGGAGCTGCCCCAGCCCCAGGGTCGTGAATCCCCGGGGGCTGCCGATCTCCGTATCCTCCGCGGGGATCGGTCCCACCCCCGGGAAGTCGCCGAAGACTCCTTTCTCGAACTCGAAGTCGATCGGGGTCAGGAGTCGTGACGCGAGGACGGTCAAGGAGAGCGTCGGCCACCGGTTGCTCTTCGCCGCGGCGACCCTTTCCTCCGCCCGGGATACGTCCAGAGCCGCGCTGGCGACGAGGCGGTTCGACGTCAGCGCCCGCGCGATCGCCTCGTCGAGCGTGAGAACCGGGAGCTCGGGCGGTGCCTGGGCGGAGGCGTGGGCCGCGGAAACGCACGCGGAAATCGCCAGGAGGGCCCCGGCCAGGCGGCGGTTCGCCGGGGAGCGATCCCTTCGGCCGCGAGAAAGAATCCGGTTGTCGCCTGCCCCGACGGAAAGCGGCGCGTGATGCAATTCCCCGCTCCGTTTTGGCCGGGACCTTATCACGCGATCGGCTCGGCCCGGGGCGTCGGCACGGTTCTTGTTCTTACAATGGGCCGCGATGACGCTGCGCGAGCTTTTCGGTCGGAAGAAGAGGGAGGACACGGGCTCGCGGCCGACGCCGGGAGAGGGCGCGCCCCCTCCGAACGACCAGCCTTCCACGGGCCGCATCGGAAAGTACGAGATCGTCGAGAAGATCGGCGCCGGCGGGTTCGGCACGGTCTACAAGGGCTGGGACCCGCTCATCCGCCGGTACGTCGCGATCAAGACCTGCGAGGTGGGCAACCGGGACATCCGGAACCGGTTCTTCCGCGAAGCGCAGCTCGCCGGCAGCCTGCAGCACCCGAACATCACGATGGTTTACGAGTTCGGATTCGAGGGGGACGTACCCTTCATGGTCCAGGAGTTCCTGTCGGGCGAGGACCTCGACCGGATGATCAAGGGGGGAGCGGGGCTGTCGCTCGAGGACAAGCTGCGGATCCTGATCGGCGTCGCGTTCGGCCTCGAGTACGCCCACAAAGCGGGGGTGATGCACCGCGATGTCAAGCCCGCGAACGTCCGGGTGCTCGAGAACCACTCCGTCAAGATCATGGACTTCGGGATCGCGAAGTCGATGGGTCCCGCGGACGACATCACGCAGACCGGGATCACGGTCGGTTCCTCCTCCTACATGTCTCCCGAACAGATCGGTGGCGATTCGCTCGATTTCCGCACGGACATCTTCTCGTTCGGAGTGCTCGCGTACGAGCTCCTCGCGGGTCGCAAGCCCTTCGTGAACGAGAACCTGTTCCTTCTTCTCGAGCAGATCGTCAAGGAGGAGCCGACCCCGCTCGCGGAGGCCGCCCCCGATGTCCCGGCCCCGCTCGTCGCGATCGTGGAACGGGCGATGGCCAAGAAGCCGGAAGATCGTTTCTCGTCGGCGCGCGAGATTCGCGACGCGCTCATGGCCGTCCAGCAGCAGCTCGCGCCCGCCGACGCGACCCTCGCGAATCTGATTACGGTACTGCCCGACGACGAGGCCGGCCGCCTCGCCGCGCTCGAGCGCCTCGACATCCTGGACACGGAACCCGAGCAGGAGTTCGACGACCTCGCACGCCTGGCCTCGCACGTGTGCGAGACACCGTTCGCCCTCATCTCCTTCGTGGACCGGGACCGGGAGTGGTTCAAGGCGAAGGTCGGGATCCCGCAGAGCTCGTTTCCGCGGCTGCTCGGTTTCGGCGTCCACGCGATCGGAGGAAGGGACTCGCTCGTCGTCGCCGACGCCGCCGCCGACGCCCGCTTCGCCGCGAACCCGCTCGTCACGGGCGAGCCGGGGGTTCGCTTCTTTGCCGCCGTTCCCATCCGGACGCCGGACGGCTACGGGGTCGGGACTCTCGCCGTCCTCGACCGAACTTCCCGGGAGCTCACCGACGGCCAGCTCGAGTCCCTCCGGGCGCTCTCCCGGCAGGTCATGAGTCAGCTGGAGCTGCGCCGACGCCGCCGCTCCGAGCGGGAACAATCGAGTGAGAAACTCATCCTGGAGGTGGCCGGTCTGGTCGAGCGCGAGCGCGGCGCGACGCCGCCGCCCAAGCCGCAATGACGAAGCGAACGCGGGTGATGATCGTGGACGACGACGAGCGCACGCTCGACGCGCTCGCCGGCCTCCTCGAGCTCGAGGGCTATTCGGTCGCCCGGGCGCGCAACGGCCGGGAGGCGCTCGACGCTCTCGCGGCCGCCGGCGAGGAGCCGGGGTTGATCCTCCTCGACCTCAAGATGCCGGTCATGGACGGGTGGCAGTTCTTGACCGAGCGTGCCCGGGACCCGGCCACGCACCGGACTCCCGTCGTCCTCCTTTCGGGTCTGCCATACATCCCCAACGCCCCCGGCGTCGCCGATTTTCTTTCCAAGCCGATCGACGCGAAACGCCTGCTCGACTGCGTCCGGAGGTTTTGCGGCAGTCCGGCCGCCGTCTCGGGCCCCCGGTCCAAGGTCCAGGGTCCGTCGCAGGTCTGAACGGGAGCTACTCCCCGGGCGTGGGCGTCTTCTCGATCTCCCCGGTCATGGGCACGAACCGCACCGGGATGATGTCCCGCTCCGTCACGCGACCGTCGGCGGACTTGCGGAAGACCTTGAGCTCCTGAAAGAAGCCTCCGACCGGGATCACCATCACGCCGCCCGGCGCGAGCTGATCGATGAGCGGCTGCGGGATCCGCTCCGGTGCCGCCGTCACGATGATGCCGTCGAACGGCGCCTTCTCCGGCCACCCCCGATAGCCGTCCCCCTCGCGGACCGTGACGTTCTCGATGCGGAGCTCCTTCAGGCGGTCGGCCGCCGACTGAGCGAGCTCCGGGACGATCTCGATCGTGTAGACCTCTTTCGCGAGCTGCGCGAGCACCGCGCTCTGGTATCCGGAGCCGGTGCCGATCTCGAGCACGCGTTCGTGCGGCTGGAGCTCCAGAAGCTCGGTCATGAGCGCGACGATGTAAGGCTGCGAGATCGTCTGGTTGCCGGGAATCGGGAGCGGGTGGTCCTCGTAGGCCTGGGACCGCTGGGCCGGATCCACGAAGAGGTGACGGGGAACGCTGCGCATGGCAGCGAGAAC
Source organism: Thermoanaerobaculia bacterium (assembly GCA_035457525.1). Taxonomy (GTDB): domain Bacteria; phylum Acidobacteriota; class Thermoanaerobaculia; order UBA5066; family Gp7-AA6; genus Gp7-AA6. The sequence goes on from DATIBN010000174.1 coordinate 15,608, forward strand.
GCGCGGGTCGCGGACGCCACGCGCAACGATCTGGGTCTCCACCATCCGCGACCGCTGCGCGGCGAGGTCGTCGGCCGGCGGCGCCGTCAATTTCCTCCCGTTGGCCGAGGGGCCGTTGCAGCCGATCGCCGCGAGGAGGAGGAGCGCGAACGCGACGAACGCATTCTTCACCGGGAAGGCCCCGGCGCTGCGGCCGCCGGCGGAAACGCCACCCGCCCCCCGACGACGGTCAGCGCGACCGGAATCCCGGGAAGGTCCTTCTCCGGTCGGGTCATCGGGTCCTGCGCGAAGACGGTCAGATCGCCGGCGAGTCCGGGCGCGATCGTCCCGCGACCGTCCTCCTCGAAGGCGGCGTACGCGGCATCCGACGTGAAGAGAGACAGCGCCTCCCGGCGCGTGAGTTTCTCGGAGGAACGCCAGCCGCCGGGAGGGTTCCCGGCGATGTCCTGCCGGGTGACCGCGGCGTAGAAGCCGAGCAGCGGATTCTCCGACTCGACGGGAAAGTCACTGCCTCCGGCGAGACGCGCGCCCGCGTTCTTCAGGCTCCTCCAGGCGTAGGCGCCGCGGATCCGCTCCGGCCCGACGCGCGCCTCCGCCCACGGCATGTCGGACGTCGCGTGCGTCGGTTGCACCGACGCGATCACTCCCTCCCGTCCGAACCTCGCGACGTCGTCCGGCGCGATCACCTGGGCGTGCTCGATCCGGGGACGGTCCGCCTTCGCGGAGCCGGCCGCCGCCGCCTTTCGGAACGCGTCCAGGGCGACGCGGTTGCCGCGATCCCCGATCGCATGGATCCAGACCTGCCAGCCGCGCTCCCGCGCCTGCCGGGCGACGGCGTCGAGGCGCTCCGGCGGCGTCACGAGGAGACCCTGCTTTCCGGGCTCGTCGGAATAGTCGGCGAGTAGGGCCGCGCCCCGGCTGCCGAGCGCGCCGTCCGCGTACGCCTTGATCGCGCGCACCGTCAGAAAATCGTCGCCCCGGCCGATCCGCCTGCCCTTCGCGAAGAAGGCTGCGAGCGGCTCGGGATCCGGGGAGACCGTGGCGTAAACGCGGATGGGCAGTTCCCGGCGCGCGGCCAGGCGCTCGAGGGCCGCGATCTCGTCGACGCCGTATCCCGAGGCGTCCTGCACCTCGGTCAGGCCGAGCTTCGCGCAGGCTCGCGTCGCCGCGAGGAATCGCCGTTCGAGGTCCGCGGCGCTCGCCGCCGGAATCACGTTCTGAACGAGGTCGGCGGCGTTGTCGACGAGCACCCCGGAAGGAGAACCGTCCGCCCGCCGGAGGATCCGTCCCCCGTCCGGGTCGGGCGTGCTCCCGTCGATCCGTGCCTTCTCGAGCGCGGCCGTGTTGACCCACAGCGCGTGGCCGTCGACGCGCCGCGCCGCGACGGGTCGGTCCGCCACGACGGCGTCGAGATCCCGTGCGTCGGGGAAGGACTTGCCCGGCCAGAGGTTCTGGTCCCAGCCGCGACCCTCGACCCATCCCCCCGCGGGGAGGGTCGCCGCGAGCGAGCCGATCCGTTGGGCGGCCTCCTTTGCGGAGAGAGCTCCGCGCAGGGTGGCGATCTCGAGCGACTTGCCCAGGCCGAGCAGGTGACCGTGCGCGTCCGCCCACCCGGGGAAGACGAACGCGCCCTTGAGGTCGATCCGCGGGGCCCCGGCGGCGAGGCTCCGCGCGCGCTCCCGGGCGCCGACGAAGGCGAACTTCCCGTCGCGGATCACGATCGACGCGACGCGAGGCCGCGCCTCTGCGGAGACGTAGACCGTGCCGTTTTCCAGCAGCAGCGCGGGGCCCGCGGGCGCGGCCGCTCGCGTCAGTATGGCGAAGACGAGACCCAGCACGGTCGAGAGTTTAGCGCCGACCGCTCTTTCGTCTCACGTCTCAAGTCTCACGTCTCACGATCAGCAGCGTCTGGTCGTCGTACTGCGGGACGCCGCGGGCGAAGAGCGCGACCTCGCGGAACAGTTCGTCGGAGAGGTCTCTCGCCGGAAGCGAACGCCGGCTGACGAGCGCCTGTTCGAGCCGTTCGAGGCCGAACTCCTGTTCGTCGGCGTTGGTCGCTTCGTTGAACCCGTCGGAATAGACGCAGAGAAGGTCTCCCGGATCGAACGCGGTGGTGGCCTCGCTCCAGGAGCCCCTGGGGAGAAGGCCGACCGGCACGCCGGTGGCGTGCAGCCGCTCGACTCCGCCGGCGCGCCGCGCGAGAAGCGCCGGATTGTGCCCGGCGGAGACGTAGCGCAGGAGCGACGCGTCCGGCTCGACCACCCCGAAGAAGAGCGTCAGGAACTTGTGCGTCGCCGAGAACTTCTGGAGGTGCCGGTCGATCCGCGACACGAGCTCCACGATCGTGTCGGAAGCGTCGATCTGGAGGTGGATCGCGGCGTGCACGGTCGAGACCAGGAGCGCCGCGGGGATCCCCTTTCCCGAGACGTCGGCGACGACGAAGCCGAGTCTTCCGCGGGAGAGGGGGAAGAGGTCGAAGTAGTCGCCGCCGACCTGGCGGGTCGGCAGGGTCGCGCCCGCGAGCTCCAGCCCCGGGATGTGCGGAAGCTCGCGCGGCAGGATCTGGCGCTGGATCGCGGCCGCGAGCTCGAGCTCGCGCTCGATTCGCTCTTTTTCGATCGCCGCGCGGTGAAGGCGTGTCGTCTCGATCGCCGCGGCCGCCTGGTTGGCGAAAAGAGACAGGAGCCGGGCGTCGTTCGGCGTGAAGTCGAGAACGCGGCCGTCCCGCGATTCTTTGTCCCCCACGGCGAGGACGCCCAGCCTCCGGTCGGGCACGGCGATCGCCACAAGGAGGCATTTTTCGCAGTCGCGGAAGTGCACGCCCGCCGTCGGGACGCGGTTCGCCTCGTTGTTGATGACGGCGTCGCCGGCGGCGAGCTCCCACGCGAAGCTCCCGGCGTGCGGCAGCAGCTCCCCGCCGACGCTGCGGGAGAGCGGAGGCGCGCCGCGCTCGCCGAAGAGCAACAGAGTGCCCTTGCGGGCGTCGGTCAGCGAGATCGACCGGTAGAGGACCTCGTCGGCGAGAGCCGAAACGTCGAGCTGTCCGGAGAGCGACAGGCCGAGGTCGTAGAGGGACTCGAGCTCCAGGAGACGCGCCTTGACCTCGAACTCCGCGTCCTTGACCAGCTTCGAGAGCCGGCTCGCCGCGAGCACGGCCCCGAAGATGAGACCGAGGGCGGCGGCGATTTCCGTCGGGTCGTCGGCGTCGAGACCCTCGAGCGCCAGGAACCCGTGGACCTCCCCCTCCGCTTCGAGCGGAACCCAGAGGAGTCCGTCGCGGACCTCTGCCCGCTCCGGAAACCGCGCGAGCGGCTGCCAGGCTCGATCCGTCGGGCCGGAGTCGAACGCCGGGATCCAGTCGCCCGCCTCGCGGAGAAAGACCGCGGCGCGGCGCGCGCCCGCCAGGGCAATGGCGGCCTCACCGATCCGGACGGGAAGGGGCGATTCGTTCTCGCGCCGGAGCGCGGAGAGCGCCCGCGTCAGCTCCTCCATGCGTCCGACCGTCCGAAGCCCGGAGTTGCTCACGTCGCCGAGACCCGGCATCGACTATTGCGGACCCGTGACCTGCGGTCTCGCCGTCGGAGCGGCCGCACCGACGGCGCGGAGGGCCTCCTCTTCCGTGGGATAGATCGCGGCGTACTGCGCGAGGCCCATGATGCGGAACGTCTTGTCGATCGTGGGCGTGAGCCCGCAGAACGCGAGCACTGCCTTGCGCTCCATCACTTTTTCGAGCACCTCGATCAGGATCGAGATGCCGATCGAGTTGACGATGCGCGTCTTCGCCAGGTTCATGACCAGCGCCCGCGCACCGCGATCGAGCTCGGAGTACGCCTCGCGTGCGATCTCCTCTCCCCCCTGGTTGTTGATGTAACCGTCCGTCCAGAAAACCGCGACGTCGCCCCGCCTCTCCACCGACACCCTGCAGGTTTCGCTCACTTGTATTTCCTCATGAGAATTCGGGTGCCCCTTTCGCCGGACGCGATCTCCACCTCGTCCATGAGGCTCTTGATGATGTGGAGGCCCCACCCGCGCCGCCTTCGTTCCTCGAATGTCTTCTGCGGGCTCGGAGACTCGACGCCCGCGGTGTCGAATCCGCGCCCCCGATCCAGCACTTCGATCTCGAGCCACTCCCCCGCGCCGATCCGCCCGCCCACGCGGAAGGTGATGTGCACCTGGTTGTCCTGGGTCTGGGCGTGCTCGAAGGCGTTGATGCAGGCCTCGACGAGCGCCAGCTTGACCTCGTCGATCTTGTCCCTCGGCATGTCGATGTACTCGCCGAGGGCGTCGGCTTGAGCCGTCGCGACGATCTCCATCTCCGGTGCGACGGGGATCGTCAGCGAGACCTCCGGCGCTCCGGCGGCCGGAGGCGTGCTCGGAGCCGGGTCGCGCTGCGCCATCAGACGTCGCTCCGCGTGGTGTGTCCCCTCCCCGACGAGGATACCTTCTCGGCCCGGGAATGGACTTTCGAGAGCGCTGCCGTCGGGCGCGCCGCCGTCGCCCCGAGGCGCTCGGAGTTCTCGGTCCGGTACATGACCCGACCTAAAACCGCAGGAACAGCTGGAGGGTGGTAACCAGTGCCGGCGAGACGTTGCCCGACGCGAACAGGGCGATCACCGCCGCGAGCTCGCCGGCCAGAGCCCAGAGTAGGCGCGGGGACAGGTCCCACGGACCTGCACCGGCCCCAGTCCTCGGCGGGGACACTCCCCGCGGCCGGGCGACGGCCCCGACATCCCAACGTTCGCGAGCAAGAGCGACTGTGTTCTTCACGGCGATGCCCGTCTGCAAGGGCAAGGTCGCTGCCACCCGCCACGGCAGAGGGAGATGTGACGCAATTCTCTGAACCAGCGAGCGTTACCGGCGAAACGCCGCCTCTCCGCTTCCGCACGCCAATGTGACTCTTCGTCACCAATTGTCGCCACTTCGGGACAGCATACTCCTCCAAGACACGCATCTCGAAGAGTTTAAACGGAGAGTGTGACTCTCTGTCCCGACGACAGAAAGTCACAGCAACGGGGAAGAAGCGCTCAGCGAGCCAGGTATTTCTTGCGGTAGAGCGTGCGCCGGCTGATCCCCAGCAGGCGCGCTGCCCGGCTCTTGTTGCCCCCGGCGAGCTTCAGGACGCGCTGGACGTGGCGTTCTTCGAGGTCGCGGAGGTTCGCAGGGGCGGTCTCTCCCGTTTCGACCCTCTCCGCCTGCTCGGCCCCGAGCGAGGGAAGCCACTGGAGGTCCTCCCGGTGAATGACCCCGCCCTGGGAGAGCGCGGCCGCTCCCTCCAGCACGTTCTCGAGCTCCCGGATGTTGCCGGGGTAGTCGTGCGCGAGGAGCGAGGCGAAGGCCTCGCGCTCGACGTGGGGGACTTCCCGCCCGTCGCGCGCCGCGAACCGCTCCAGGAAGTGGCGAACGAGCTTGGGGATGTCCTCCCGCCGCTCCCGGAGCGGCGGCAGCGGGATCTCGACGACGCGAAGCCTGTAGTACAGGTCCTCACGGAACTCTCCCCGCGCGATCCGCTCGGGCAGGCGCGCGTGGGTGGCCGCGAGCACCCGGACGTCGATCGGGATCCGACGGCGGCCGCCCACCCGCTCGATCTCCCGCTCCTGCAGGACCCGGAGGAGCTTCGCCTGCAGAGGAAGCGGCATGTCCCCGATCTCGTCTAAGAAGAGCGTGCCGCCGTTGGCGACCTCGAACCGGCCGAGCCTCGGCTCGACGCCGGTGGCGACTCCGCGCTCGATTCCGAAGAGCTCGGATTCGAGCAGCGGCTCGGGCAGCGCCGCGCAGTTGATCGGCACGAAAGGCTTGTCCGCGCGGTCGCTGCGGGCGTGGATCATCCGGGCGACGAGCTCCTTGCCCGTGCCGCTCTCCCCCGTCAGCAGGACCGAGATCTTCGAGCTCGCAACGCGCCCGACGAGATCGAGGACGCGCCGCGCCGCGGGAGAGTCGCCGATGAAGAGTCGTCCCGCCGCGGAGCGCCCGGTCTCGTCCAGGAGGCGGCGGTTCTCTTCCTCGAGCCGTTCCCGTTCGCGCGTCAGCCGCTCCAGGTGCCGCCGGTTTTCGATCGCCATGCCGGAAAGGCCGGCGAGCGACGTGAGGAATCTCGCGTCGTCGTCGTCGAAGGGCGCGCGCCCCCCGCGGCGCTGCTCCTTGTCGGCGAGCACCAGCGCCCCCACGGGCCGTCCGCCGGCGCGGATCGGAACCCCGATCGCCGCGATCACGGGGGTCCGGAGGAACCGGAACCGCTCCCGGATGAGGGCGCTCGGCGACTTGAGGACGTCCCGGAGGAACTCGTCTTCCGCGACGACCGATTCCGGCTGCCGACGCGGAAATCCGACTCTCGCTTCCGCGCGTCGCGCGCCGCCGTCGCCGAACGTCGCAAGGTAGCCGCGGGACGCGTCGAGGACCCCGACCGCGCGCCCGAGCACGTCCTCGACCAGGGCGTCTTCGCTCGGCAGGGAGCCGAGCGAGAGCCCGGCGTCGTAGAGGGTTTCGAGGAGGAGGAGCTTGTGCTGGGTCTCGAACGGCGAGGGGACCCGGTCCATTACTTCGCGGATGCGAGCACCTGGGCGCGCCGAAGTTGTCCGACCATCGTCTCCGCCGGCCGTGAGGGTGCCCAGGTCGGATTCCATCGCTTGTTTTCCTCCAGGAGTTTTTCGGCGCGGTCGAGCTCGCCGCGCCGGGCGAGGAGCGCCGCGAGCTCGGCGCGGCCTTCGTGAACCATCAGCCGCCCCTCGAAGCGCTCCCATCCGTTGGGCGGGTTCGCCATCTCCTGGTAGAGCGCGATCGCTTCGCCTTCCTTCTTGAGCGCGACCTTGACCCGGGCCATGAGCCAGTTCCACTGGGCCCAGTAGGGTTTGTACCCTTCGCGTTTGGAGTTCTTCTTCAGGTACTCGTCCGCTCGGGGCTTCAACTCGGCCAGCCGCCGTTCCGCGTCCGCGGGTCTCCCCCCGACGAGGTCATAGCAGGCGTCGATGAAGGAGACCCAGAACTCGCGGTCCTCGCTTCGGGGGACCTTGTCGAACATCGGGCGCAGCCGTGCCGCCCTCTCCGCGTCACCCATGACGAGGGCGACTTTCAAAGCCCGAACGAGGTAGCCGCCCTTCTCGGATTCGACCGGTATCGTCTCGGCCGCGCGGACGTAGCTGTCGTACGCCTTCGCGAATTCGCCCTTTCCCTCGTAGGCCACGCCGAGGTGGTCGTACGCAGCGAAGAAATCCGGCTTGATCGACAGCGCCCGGTTCAGGTTCTGGATCGCCTCGTCGTAGTGCCCCGAATACGCCTGGATCTCTCCGAGGCTGTCGTGCGGGTTCGCCTGATCCGGCGCCATGAACTGGTACTTCTTGAGGTTCTCGATCGCCTTCTCGTAGTCGCCGCGATACCCGTAGTAGTAACCGATCATGTTGTACGCGTCGGCGCTGTTGGGGTCGGCCTCGAGCAGCCGGGTGAAGACGCGGACCGCCTCCTCCATCCTCCCCTTCTGGACCTCGTCCATGGCGACGACGGTCGTTGCGCGGAAATCGTCGGGGTAACGGCGCAGGATCTCGCGGGCGACCGCGAGCCGTTCGGCGGGCGTCTTCTCGAGGGCCGCCACCGCGAGGTCGACGTGGAGCCGCTCCCGTTCGGTGAGGCGGCTCTTCAACTTCTCAGCGCGGTGGACGAGGGAGAGGGCCTGCTCCTTCTCGGATTGCCGGGCGAGGCCGAGCATGGCGGCCACGAAGTCGGGGTCGAGCTCGAGCGCCTTCGCGAAGCCCGCCCGGGCCTCCTTGAAATAGAAGCGCCGCTCGTTCTCGATCGCTTCCCGCCACAGGCGATGGGCCTCGTCGGAAGTCGTCGTAACGTCCCGGCGGTTGGTCAGCAGGAGGGCCGCGGCCACCCCGACCGCAGCCAGCAGCAGGAGCCCGAACAGGGGAATGGCGCGGCGCTTCTTCATGGCCCAACGATGATACGGCCGGGAGCGGCCGAGGTTTCGCCTGCGGGCTGCCGGCGCCGGCCGCCAGGTGTCAGAAAGAAAAGGACTTGACGCCTCTCCCGGCGGGTCATCCCGTTTCGGGCCCCCGTCCCGGAAACCGGACACCTGATACCCGACACCTGTGTCATTCCACCCTCATCAGAAGAAACGTCATGTCGTCGTACTGTTCGGCCCCTCCCACGTGGATCCGGATGTCCGCCAGGATGCCGCGGGCGATCTCTTCCAGGGGCGCCCGGCGCACGTCGGAGAACGACTTCATGAGCCGCTCCTCCCCGTAAGGGTTCATGTCCCCGTCCATCGCCTCGGTGAACCCGTCCGTGTAGAAAAAGATGAGATCGCCGCGCTTCAGAAACATCTCGACGGTGTCGTAGGGCACTTCCTTCAGCGCACCGAGCGGCAGCCTGTGATCCGGGGGCTCCAGCAGCTTCGGGCCGCCGTCCCCGGAACGGATGATCATCGGCAGCGGCTGTCCGCCGATCGAGTACCGCAGGCTCATCGCATCGGGATCCAGGACGAAGTAACCGAGGGAGACGAACATGCGGCGCTTGATCGCATAGATGCGCCGGTTGGACTCCTGGAAGAGCTTGCCGGGATCGCGCGTCGTCAGCGCCCGCGAGTAGACGATCTCCTTCGAGGCGACCATCAGGAGCGACGCCGGAACGGACTTCCCCGAGACGTCGCCGATGACCACGCCGAGGCTCCGGTCGTCGAACGAGATGAAGTCGTAGAAGTCGCCGCCGACGACCTTGGCCGGCAGGCTGCCTCCGAGGAACGAGAAGCCGGGGACGATCGGCAGCGTGCGCGGAAGGAGGCTCGTCTGGATGTCGCGCGCGATCTCCAGATCCCGCCGCAGCTCCGCCTGACGCGTCATCTCGTCGTGGAGGGTCGCCGTCTCGATCGCCAGCGCGGCCTGGTTCGCGAGCGTGGAGAGCAGTGTCTGGTCGTCGCGGTCGAAGCGCTCGCCGGACAGCTTCTCCTTCAACGCGAGGACACCCATCAAGCGCTCGCGATAGGCGAGCGGGACGAGCAGGTGAAACCCTTCGGCCGTCACCCGGTCGCAGAAGCGCCGGCTCTCGTCGTCGGCGACCCGCTCACAGACGTCGTCGGGCGCCACCGGCTTTCCCTCCTCTCGAAGAACCCTCCGGATCTCGGCGCCCGGAGAGATCCGGTCGTCCCGCCGCCCGCGTCGCTCGAGCCATCCCTCGTCGTTCCGGAGCCACACCGACGCCTTGTCGAGCCGCATGGTCGCGGCCACACGGCCCGTCAGGAAGTCGGCGATGCGGCCCAGGTCGAGCTCCCCCGTGATCGCCTCGCTCATCTCGAGCAGCGCCTTCTGGTAGTCGAACTTCTCCCGGAAGAAGAGCTTGTCGAGCGGCGTCTGGAGCTTCCGACGGAGGACCTCGAACAGCGAGATCCCGACGAGGAAGAAGCCGAAGTTGAAGAGCGGTGAGGACGAGAGCCGGGATTCGGCGAAGATGGCATTTGCCATCGCGACCGCGACGGCGTAGACGCCGAGGAGAATGGCGGTCGTCGCGGCGTACAGAAACGTGCGGCGCACGATGACCCGCACGTTCAGCATCTGGAAGCGCACGATCGCGTACGCGAAGGTGAGGGGGATGAAGATCATCGGCACGATGCCGTAGAAGACGTAGTCCTCGATGTTGAACGCCGAGGGCAGCACGATCCCGAAGAGGACGAACGGCGCGATACCGACGATCGTCCCGATGAAGACGTGGAACGCCTGCCGGCGTTCGCGCGCGTCCGGCAGCGTGAATGCCGAGTGCGCGAGGGCGAGCAGCCCCAGGACGAGATAGTCCCCGAGCAGCACCCAGGACGAGAGCGGGGCTCCGGAGAGGATGGCGACGCGGTCTCCGCGGAGCTGTCGCATGACGTCGTACAGAAAGACGATCGGCGGGATGGAATAGAGAAGGTAGAAGAGCGTCGGGCTCGCCGACAGGAAGTCCTGCAGCTTCTCCTTCCACCGGGGGGGTGGCTCTCCCGTCCATTCGTCCGGGCGCGCGAACGTCAGCTCCTTCGGGCGGGGGAAGATCAGGAAGAAGTGCAGGAAGACGGCGGGGAGAAGGAAAAGGCTCACGGTCCCCGTGTTCTGGACGAAGAGGTCGATCCACCAGTACGAAGCGGGCCGCAGGCGGCACACGAAGAAGAGCAGGAACAGAACGCAGAGGAGGAAGAAGATCCGGGCGGCGCGATCCTCCGGCCGACGGTAGAAGACGAAGAACCCGATGAAGAAGAAAAGGAACCCGAGCGCGGCCGAATAGAGATACGTCGTCCCGCCCAGCCGCTCGGAGGAGAGTCGAACCGGCACAGTGTGCAGATCGCCCCGTGTCTCGGAGCCGCACGGGCTCCGGTGGAACAGGTACGACACGGTCTGTCCGATCTCGTGCTTGCGCAGCTCGGCCGACGCGTCCGACGTCGAGTTGACGAGCCGCTTGCCGATGCCGACGACACAGTCCCCCGCCCGGATCCCGGCGACCTGGGATGGTCCGCCGGGGAACACGGCGCGGACCTCGACCCCCCGCCGGCTGTAGGGCACGGGCACGATGCCGTCGTACGGGCGGGGCGCGAACATGTCGGCAATCGACGCGACGGCGAGGGCCAGTCCTGCGAACCCGATCGCGAGGTACAGGCCGCGCGAGCGCGCCGAATCCACCATGGAGAACCGGTAACTTCTCAAGCGGGCAATGTTAGCCGAGCGACCCGGAGACCTCGCCCGCGGGAGGGATGCCGGAGCTGATAGCTTCTCCGCGATGCCTTTCATCACGTTCGAGGGGGTCGAGGGCTCGGGGAAATCCACCCAGCTCGCGATGGCCGCCTCGCGCCTCCGGAAAAGGGGCCAGCCCGTCCTCGCGACCCGCGAGCCCGGCGGCACGCGCATCGGACGGCTCATTCGCGAAGCCCTTCTCGACAAGAAGCACCGGGAGCTCGACCCCGTCGCGGAGTGGCTCCTCTTCGAAGCCGACCGGCGCCAGCACGTCCGCCAGGTTCTGCGTCCCGCCCTCGCCCGCGGGTGTTTCGTCCTCTGTGACCGGTTCTCCGACGCCACCGAGGCGTACCAGCAGGTCGGGCGCCGTCTCGACCCCCGCCTCGTTCGACGGGTCGACGAGCTCGCGCGCGACGGTCTCGTGCCCGATCTGACGCTCCTCTACGACCTCGATCCGCGCGAGGGGCTGGATCGGGCGAACCGCCGCGGGGGCCGGAGCGTCGGGAGGTTCGAGGAGACGGAGCTCGACTTCCACGAGCGTGTCCGGCAGGCGTATCTGGACATCGCCCGTCGCGAGCGCCGGCGCGTCCGGGTGCTCGACGCGCGGCGCCCGGTCGCTCGCCTGTTTCGCGAAACCTGGAAGGCGCTCGACGAGCGGTTCGACCTGTGAGCGTCTCGCTTCTCGATCGCCTCACGTCGCGCCCCGATCAATTTCCGGGCGTCCTTCTTCTCCACGGGGCGTCGGAGAAGTCCCTGGAGGAGAAGTCCCTCGCGCTCGCGGCGGACCTCCTCTGCGCGGGGGACGATCCGGAGCGCCGATGCGAATCGTGCCGCCGCGCTCTTCACGGATTCCACCCCGACCTTCTCTCCGTCGATCCGGAGGGCGTTCAGATCCGCGTCGATCGGGTTCGGGAGGCGATCGCGTTCGGAGCCGGGCGACCCTACGAGAGCGCGCGGCGCGTCGTCCGCCTCTCGCGGGCCGATCTGCTCGGCGTGGAGGCCGCGAACGCGCTCCTGAAGACGCTCGAGGAGCCGGGCTCGCGGCTGCACTGGATCCTCACCACGAGGCGCCCGGAGTCACTCCTTCCGACGGTCCGGTCGCGCTGTCTCGCCGTGCGTGTCGCGTCGGACTCGCTCGCGGATCGGATCCGGTCCTGGCGGGAGTCCGGTCTCTCCGAGACCGACGCGGCCGATCTCGCCGTGTTCGATCCGGACGCGGAGACGGGTGACGTCGAACGCCTGGAAGGCGCCCGCCGCTTTCGCTCGGACGCCGTCGAGGCTTTGCGAGCCGGGATCGTCGACGGGAAGATCGCCGCGCTCGTGCTCCTCGCGGAAAGGCTGGGGCGAGGGGCCGAGGAAGGCGAGATCCGGATCTTCTGCGAGCTTCTCGGCGACGCCGCGCTTCTCGCCGCGGGCGTCTCGACGGACCTGGTCCGTCACCAGGCAGTCACCGGATCCCTGTCGGAGATCGGCCGCGCGGCGGGCGCGCGCGCCCTGGCCCGGGCCGCGACGACGGCGGCCGACTCTCCCCCCGATTCCCGGCGCGGGAACCGGAGACTCCACTTCGAGAAGGTCCTCCTCGACATCCAGTTCGCGCGCTGACGCCGCCCTTTCGGCGGAAGGAAGAGGGAGGGTCTCGAAGGAACTAAAGGGGAGGCCCTCCGATCCGGCGGGATCGGAAGGATTTCGGGAAGAGTGCGGACCTGGGAGCTACCGAATATGGCAGAAGGTGGGGTCAACCACCGTGACTGACGCCGCCGGATCCTTGCGCCTCCCCCTAATTCCTTCGAGGCGTCGAGTATAGACCCAAAACCCTCCGCTCGGAAATGATCCAGAAGTCGAGGGCGACGAAAGTCTAGGAATACGCGGCTTCGCGGCAGGAAATACGCGCCGCGAGAACTTCACCGCTCCAGCGTGACCTCGACGTTCTCCGTCTCACCCCGCGACACGTCGATCTGGATCCGACGTTCGCGGTACCCCGGACGGGAGACGACGATCGTGTGCCGACCCGGCGCGATTGCGATCCCGCCGTCCGAGTCGAGCTCCGAAGCACGTCCGACGAAGCGATCGTCGATCGAGATCGACGCATCGTCCGGCCGCACCTCGAACAGGATCCGCGAGTCTCTCTGCTCGTCGGGCTCGCGGCGCCATTCCTCGCGCGGGAGATCCTCCCGCTCGATCCGGTCGCGATCCCGGTCCCGGTCGCGGTCCCGGTCGCGATCCCAGTCCCGATCGCGATCCCGATCATCCGCGTAATCTTCGTCCGCGTCGCGACGCTCGCGGTAGTACCGGCGATCGTCGCCGTAGATCTCGTCCTCGTCGGTGACTTCGACCGACGCGTTGCTGCGTTTGGCCCAGAACCTCCGCACTCCTCCGCGCGGCTCGGGCGTGTCGTATTCGCCGTAGCGGGGCGCGCCCGCGATGCGGGCCAGCTTGTCGCCGACGTCGATCTTCACGCCGGGTCGCGCGTCGACCTCGATCGTCCGCGGCTGGAATCCCTCGAGGCGGAACTCGAGCCGGTAACTCCCCCTCCGCAGGTACAGGTAGTCCGGATAGCCATCGAAGTCGTCGGCGGTGCCGATGTACTTCCCGTCGAGATACACGCGGGCGCCCTCGGGCGACACGTCGGTGTCGACCACGGCCCAGTTGCCGGAGGGGCGGTATCCGTACCCGTAACGGCCGCCGTAGCCCCGGTAGTAGGGACCGTAGCCATAGCCGTAGAAGTACGGGTCGTACCAGTAAGGACCGAATCCCCAGCCCCAGCTGGGTCGGACGACGATGACGCGCCGACTTCCTCCACGGTGGTGTCCGCGGGGCGCGGCGGTGAGCGGCGCGGCGAGCGCCGCGAGAACGGCGAACGAAAGCGCCAGCACGAGAGTGAGCCTCTTCATGGACATGTGCCTCCGCGAGAAACAAAAGCAAACCGGGGGCCACCGAAAGACTTCGCGCCCCCGGCGGCAAACCCCGCATTTGGAGAGGGATGCCCGCGCCGCCCCGTGCCGGCCGCGCCGGGCCCTGACCTCCGAAAGGGGCATTCCGTCATCGCGGCCAGACGCCGGTCGTCCTCGGAGTCTCCGGGTGCGGAGCGCCCGACTGCGGACGTTCGGTCCGAGACCAGCCGCGGGCCGCGAGGCTGCGGGCGAGACCCCGCAGGTAGTCGTCTCGCAGCACACGGTCGATGGCGGGAAGGACGCCGGGAAGACGGACGCGCTCGCCCAGCGAAGCCCACCAGAGGCGGAACCGTTCGCGAGCCCCCGACCCGTTCGAGAAGGTGAGCGCCTGGGGGACGCCCAGGAAGTCGCCGAGCTCCGGATGCTTCTCGAAGAAGATCGCCGCCGCCTCTCCCGACTTCTCCTGGCGGCGCCGGAACGTCGCGAGCGTGATGTCGTGGAAGTGGCGCGCCACCGCCTCCGGCCGATAGAGGATCTTCATCCCCTGCTGCGTCAGCCGGTAGGCCACCTCGATGTCTTCCCACGCCGCGTGGGGAAACGTCGTGTCGAAGAGGCCCGCCTCGAGGAGCAGCCCGCGCGGCAGGGAGACGTTCGACGTGTAGAAGAAGTTGAACGGGACGGACTCGGGGTCCCGGATCAGCCCGTAGCCGAACTGCAATCCGAGCTCGTTGATGTGATGGAGAAATGGAGACACCCGGCGCCCGGCGGGCCAGGTCGTGTAACCGAGCACGGCCACCGCGGCGCCCGGACGTTCGGCGTGTGCGCGGGCGTGCACGGACAGCAGCTGCGGTTCGGGAACCGTGTCGTCCCCGAGGAAGAGGACGATCGAGCCGCGCGCCTCCTCCACGCCGCGGTTCCTCGCGCGCGCGGGTCCCGCGTTCTGCTGGTCGAACGCCCGGAGCGGATACGGGGCGCGGTAAGCGCGCAGGCGGGACCACGTCTCGTCGCCGGAGCCGTCGTTCACGACGACGGCCTCGAAGTCCGGCGGCGACGTCTGCTCGCCGAGCGCGTCGAGGACTCGGAAGAGCGTGTGAGGCCGGCGGAACGTCGGGATGACGACGGAGAACGACGTCACGCCGTCGCCCCCACGAAGATCTGGTCCAACGTGGTGCGCACGAGCTCCGGCGCTCGCGCGAGAAACTCGCGGAAGAAGTCGGAGTCGAAGCGCTCGTCTCCCGGATAGGTCGGCACCAGGCGCAGTGGAAAGCGCGCGAAAATCTCGGCGTCCGAGCGGCGGCGGCGTGACTGAACCGCCTTTCTCTTCGCGGCGAGAGACTCCTGGCTGCGCCGGATCCAGAGGAGAGCCTTCAGGTGCGCGATCGTCAGCGGATCGTCCACGCGTACGATTGGCTCCCGCGGGGCCGCGATCCCGAATACCCGGCGAAAGAACGTCGGGGAAGGGCGCGGCTCGGCGTACGGATCGCGGGAAAGCTCCGCGGCGCCGGGGTTGCGCGCCGCGAGCATCTCGGAGATGCGGACGAGGAAGGCGGCCAGGACCGACGGCATGAGCGCCGCAAAGTGATCGCGGTCGAAGTTTTTGTACGCCGTGGCGAACGCGTTCTTCTCGAAAAGGTAGCCGCGCGGAAAGATCCCGAGGGCCTCGCCCGTCGCGCCGCCGCGGTGTCGCGCGACCGCACGGGGCTCGGCGACGATCCGGCGGCCGAAGATCCACTGGCGCCAGCCGAAGTCCACGTCCTCGAGGTACGCAAAGTAGTCGTCGTCGAACCCGCCGGAGGCCAGGAAGTCGCCGCGACGCACGGCCATCAGTCCCCCGCACGCGAAGAGCCGGTCCTCCCCGGGAACGGCCTCCGGGAGCGCGCCGACCGGCCGCCCCACGTCTTTCTGGAACGCGTGGCCGTCGAACGTCAGGAAGCCGTCGAAGAAATCGTTGCGCTCGCCGGTCGAATCGGTGAGCCGCCCGGCGACGGCCACGACGTCCGGGTCGGAGCGATCGAGCGCATCGACGAGGAGCTGGAGCGATTCGGGATCGGCGACCGCGTCGTCGTTGACGAAGACGAGCGATCTCCCCCGTGCGGATTCCGCGCCGAGCCGGCAGCCGGCCGCGAAGCCCACGTTGCCGGGAGCCGTGATCCGCCGGATGGTGGGGAATCGGCGCAGGAGCTCGGCGACCGGCATTCCGGAGGCGTTGTCCACGACGATGACCTCGGAGGAAAGGCGGCCGCGGCTCGCCGCGTCGATCGCGACGAGAGCCTCGAACAGCCGCTCGTGGCCGCGGTGATGGACGACGACGACGGAGGCGTCCGGAATCTTCATGGGAGCCGGGCGGATTGAATCACGGCGCTCCTAGGGGAGTACGCGGCGGGTCAGCCGCTGCCAGAGACGCGGCTCGGGCGCCGTCGGAAAGGGAAGCCGGTTCTCGTCGACGCGGGCGCCGGCGCACCAGGCGAGGAGAGGCGCGGCCACGGTCTCCCAGGACCGCGCCGCGGCGAACTCCCGCGCCGCCCGGGACGCTTGCGCCCGCCGTTCCGGTTCGAGGGCCCCGATGATGGCGCGAGCCAGGGCCTCGGACGAACGGCCGACTCGCCACCCGGCGCCGGCATCGGCCAGCTCCCGCGCGAGCGCGCCGCCGGCGACCGACACCGACGGAACGCCTGCCCAGGCGGCGTCGAGGAGCCTCGTGCGGTATGCGAGGTCGGTCTCGAGGCCGTCCGACGAGATGGAGACGATCACGTCCGACGCGGCGTAGAGATTTTCGCGCTCGGAGTACGGGACCCAGCGCGAGAACAGGATCGAGGCGCCGCCGGGGTCGAGGGAGCGCGCCCTCGCGCGCGTCCGGGCGTGCACCTGCTGGGGCGTCGTGTCGGGGTTGGGGCTGTCGAGGAAAACGAGCCGCGCCTCGGGGTGCTCCTGCCGGACGAGCGGCCAGGCGTCGAGGAGGAGCTCCGGATCGTTCCAGTCGTAGATTCCCCCGAAGAGAACGAGAAGTCCGTCGGCGGATGCGCCCACGGCCTTCCGGCCGGCGAGGCGGTCGCCCTCCGCGGCGCGTCCGGGCACCCCGAACGGAACGATCGCGATCAGCTCGGAGAGGCCGGGATCCCGCGGGAAGTTCGTGGGTCCGATCCGCCCCGCGGCAAAGAGCGCGCCCGCGTAGAAGAGGCGCTGCTCGGCGGACGCGCAGAGAAAGAAGTCCGCGCGCGCGAGCGAGAGGTGAAGCGTCGCGAGGTCGTGCCGGGCGGGAGCGTCCCCGAGCGTGGCGGCGTAGTGGAGGTTCTCC
>DATIBN010000175.1:0-4621 GCA_035457525.1 Thermoanaerobaculia bacterium
CGAGTAGCTGGGGGGATCCGGGATCTGCGCGAGGACGTCCGTCGTGGTCGCGCGCCCGAGGCTGTAGACGGCGTCCATGATCTGCCGCTCCCTCCGGGAGAGATGGGTGAGCGTCTGCGTTCTCAATTTGCCTCCGTTTTCAACCGGGTCGGACCGCTGTTAGTGCTAAAAAACCAGCACATGCTAAAGAAGCAGCACGACTGCGTCAAGGGATACGCGGGGGCCCGGAAAAGGTTCTCGGGGGCGCCTCCGGCTGAGCCCGCCGGCCCGGACCGGCCCCCGGACTGCGGGCCGAAGGCCGGAACGAGCCCGTCGGCCGCGGCATACCGCTTGCTCGATCCCCTCGAGAGGAACTTCCGATGAACCAGAGACGAACGGTTCTCATGGCCGCCCCGGCGCTTCTCCTGTGCCTGGTTCTCGGCCTCGGGTGCCGGCCCAGCCAGACAGTCGAGCGTCAGACCAGGGACGCCACCCTGAAGGCGCAGGTCAAGGCGAAGCTCGCGGCCGAGGTGGGCGCCTCGACGGTCACGGCCGTCGAGGTGAACGTGACGAACGGGGTCGTCACGCTGGCCGGCCCGGTTCGCAGCGACGAGGAGAAGCAGAAGGCCGAAGCGGCCGCGCGGAGCGTCGAGGGCGTCTCGGGCGTCAACAACGCGCTGCAGGTGATGCCGATCGAGTCGGCGCCCGTGACCGCGCCGCCGATGACGACCGCGCCGCCAGCGACTCCGACGCAGTTCCCCGACACGTAAGTTCGGCCGGCGCCGTCGGCGCCGCGGTCAGCGCTTCTTGCGGAGGAAGCTGATCTGCCGCTCGAACCCGGGCAGGATCGCCTTGACGAACGCGTTCTCGATCGCCTTGCCGATGATCTGCCACACGCTCGAGTCGGGATCTCCGACCGGACCGGAGAACGTCGCCACCGTCGCGACCCGGTCTTCCTTCTTGTTCTCGAGGAGGCCCGCGATCCCCTCGGCGATCCCTTCGTACAGCTTCTTGAAGAACGGCTTCTTCTTGTCCTGCTTCGGGTCGTAGATGTTGACGTCCTTGAAGAGCGGCTTGACGTATCCGTTGATGTGCCCGTTCTTGATCCGGATCTGCGAATACACGGACATCGTTCCCTCGACCACGTCGAGCTTCGCATACGCTCGCCACACGTCGTTCAGGGCCTTCATCTGCGTCCCTTCGATCTTGAGGTCGAGATCGAGGTCCGGTCCGGCCTTCTCGGGCCGGTAGCTCGCCCGCGCGCTCGCCGCGCCCGAGCCCATGAACCGGCCGGTCAGCGTGGCTTTCGCAGGACCCTGGACGAACTGGTTCGAGAGGTTGGTCACGTCGAGATTCGCTCCCGAAAGGAAGATGCGGTACGGCGGATTCTTGGTCCGGTTGACGAGCCCGAGGTTGCTGTTCTTGACATGGAACTGGTCCAGCCGGACGAGCAGCCCCGGCTTGTTGCTCGCCCTGTCGACGGCTTTCGTGACTTTCTTCGCCGACTCGGTCCCCCTCGGACCCGAGTGGATGTAGTCGAACCGCACGCGGTCGATCGTCACGTTCTCGACGTGCGCGACCTTGATCGTGGGCGCGTATTCGACCCGGCCGTTGCTCGTGAGGAATCCGTCCCGGATCGACATGTTCGCCGCGCGCTGCAGCATCGGCCGGAAATAGTCGAGCGGCACTTCTTCCAGGGAGAACAGCGTGTTGAAACCCATGTGCGGCTCGGCCAGGAAGTTCGCGTGGCCGTCGATCTCGCCCCGGCCCGTGCCGAAGACGATCCCCTCGGCGTGGACGGGAGAGGGATAGACGCGCTCCTTGTACCGGATGTTGCGGATGTTGTTCGCGCGGAAGAACAGGTGCGACACCCTCAACGGGCGTTCCGGATCCTGGTCGATGTACGTGAAGGAACCGTCCTTGATCTGGAGGAGGTTGACCTTGAGCGGATAGATCGCGAAGGCGGCCTCCTGCCACCCGCGCTCCTGGACCGGGACCTCGTCCTGCCTCTCCTTCCGGAGCTGCTGCAGGTTCACGTAAAGCTGCGGCTGGACGAGCTCGAAGTCCGAGACGAGCTTCAGCTTGAGGAGCTCGCTCCACTGGACGCTCGCCTTCAGACGCGGAATCAGCGCGACGGGAGGCTCGGGATGGGCATCCTGCCGGATTGAAACGTCGTGAAGGGTGACCGCGAAGCCGAAGATGTTGAAGTCGAGATCCGGAATGCTCGCCGTGTAGCCGGTGAGCTTCTGGTTGATCTTCTTTTCCATCGCGCGCCGCATCGGCTCGTCGGCGAAGAAGGACGCGATGATGACGAGCACGACGAGGCCGAGGAGGATCAGGAGGAGCTGTCCGGTGTGCTTCGAGAAGTGGAAGCCCGCGTGCCCGAGCTTGCCGAGCAGCGTGTCGTGCCTGCGGTGGACGTGGCGCCGCCGGGTGTCCTTTCGAGAGGTCTCTTTCGGCTCCTCGCGGCGTTGCGGGGACGGGGCGCTCATGGGGTCCTCCACCGGGAAAAGGGGCAATCCACGTGCCAGTTCGGAGGCCGCCGGGGGCGTAACCTCATGTCATGACGAGCGAAAATCTCTTCGAAGGGGAGCACCTTCTCTTCCGCCGCCGGCGCGGCTGGGAGTTCTGCGAGCACCGGACGGCGAAGGAATCCGTGATGGTCGTCGCGGTGACCGACGACCGCCGGATCGTACTCGTGGAAGAGTTCCGTCCCGCGGTGAACGCCCCCGTCGTCTGCATTCCGGCGGGGCTCGTCGGCGACGAAGGGCCCGAAGACCGCGAGACCGCCGCCCGGCGGGAGCTCGTCGAGGAGACCGGCTGGGTCGCCGCGTCCCTCGAACCGCTCGGACGCGGCCCCGGCTCGGCCGGGATGTCGTCGGAGATCGTGCACTTCTATCTCGCGCTCGGTGTCCGGCCCGCCGGCCGCCAGGGGGACCGCGAGAGGGTGGAGATCCGCGTGCACGTGGTGCCCCTGGCCGAACTGCCCGCGTGGGCGCGGGCGCGGGAGGGGGAGGGGATGCTCGTCGATCCGAAGGTCTGGGCGGGCGTTCACCTCGCCGGGATCCGCGGGGCGCTCGCGTGACGAGACGCTACGACGTCGTCACGTTCGACTGTTACGGGACGTTGATCGACTGGGAAGACGGGATCGCGTCGGCCTTCCTCCGCGAGGCCGCGGAGGACGGAGTCGTTCTCGACCGGTCGCGAATCGTCGCCGCGTACCACGAGCTCGAGCCGGACGTCGAAGCGTTCGAGTACCGGCCTTACCGCGACGTCCTCACGGCGACGGCGATCCGGGTGGCGCAGCGCCTGGGCTGGCCGTTGACCGAGGACCGGGCACGGTTCCTGCCCGAGTCGCTGCCGCGCTGGAAGCCGTTCCCTGACACCAACCCGGCTCTCCGGCGTCTCGCGGCCGACGGCCACCGCCTCGGAATCCTGTCGAACGTGGACGACGATCTGCTCGGAGAGACGCGGCGGCACTTCCCGATTTCTTTCGACGTCGTCGTCACGGCTCAGCAGGTCCGGTCGTACAAGCCGGGGCCCGCGCACTTCGTCGAGGCGCGGCGCCGGATCGGCGACACGCGGTGGCTGCACGCCGCGCAGAGCTTCTTTCACGACGTCGTTCCGGCGCGCCGGCTCGGAATCCCGGTCGCGTGGATCAACCGGAAGGCGGAGAAGCCCCTCGACGACGTCCCGCCGGGCGCGGAGCTCCGCAACCTGACCGAGCTCGCGGACTGGCTCGGAGACCCGGACGCGAAAACCTAGATCTTCGGACCGCTCGCCGGCGTCTCCCGCAAGTCGTCTCCGACCGTTTCGCGCCGGCCGATCGGCAGCGGCTGCCGCTTCGAGACCTTCATCCGCACCCCGCCCTCGGGCCGCAGCGTGATGGAGGGAAACGGAACGATCTCGTCGTCGGAGATCCTCTCCAGCCGGTAGCGTCGGGCGACCGTCGCCAGAATGAGGACCGCCTCCATCATCGCGAAGCGATCGCCGATGCAGACGCGCGGGCCGCCGCCGAACGGCATGTAGGCGAATCGCGGCAGCCGCGCCGCGAGCCCGTCGAGCCACCGCTCCGGGAGGAACTTCTCGGGGCTGCCGAACCAGCGGGAATCGCGGTGCATCACCCAGGGGCTCAAGTACACCGTCGCGCCGGCGGGAATCGTCCATCCCCCGATCTCGCAGTCCGAGATCGCCTGGCGCCCGAGCACGTACGCCGGCGGATAGAGGCGGATCGCCTCCTTCACGACGGCGTCGGCGAAGGGGAGCCTCGGCAGATCGGCGACGGCCGCAGGCCGCCGGCCGAGTTGATCGAAGAGCTCCTTGACGAGGCGATCCTTGACGAGCGGATGGTGGGAGAGCAGGTACCACGTCCACGAGAGGGCGATCGCCGTGGTCTCGTGTCCCGCGAGGAAGAGGGTGACGAGCTCGTCCCGCAGCTGCCGGTCGGACATCGCGTTGCCGTCGTCGTCTCGGGCAGCCATGAGCATCGAAAGGAGGTCGCCCCGGTCGCGGGGGTCCGCGCGGCGCTCCGCCAGTATGCGGTAGACGAGCTCCTCGAGCCGCCGGACGCCCCGGCGATAGCGGAGATTTCCGGGCGTCGGGATCCAATCCGGGATCTTGATCGGCCGGTGGACCCGCACCG
>DATIBN010000176.1:0-8269 GCA_035457525.1 Thermoanaerobaculia bacterium
GGCGAGCGTCGCCGTCCGCGACGCGTTCAGGACGGGGACCGTGGCGGAGTCGTTCACATCGAACAGCTCGTCCGAGTTCCAGGGACTGCTTCCGTCGGAGAAAGCGACCCTGCCGGAAACCACCCCCCGGTCCTGGCCCGCGCCGAGGCGCGCCGGCGTCGGAAAACGCGTATTGCTCACGATCACGATGGGGTCCGGGTGGCTTCCAGCGGCCCAGCCGAGCTGCGCCTTCCACCGGAGCTCGTACTTTCCGGGCTCCTGGCGGGGAAACATGTATCTCCCGAAGAAGTCGGTCTTGACCGGGGAGCTGTCGGTGTTCTTTGAGACGTTGTGGAGGAAGACCTCGATGTCGGGGAGGTAGATCTGCAGTTCCGTCTTGACGTTCGGCGGAACGATTCGGCTGACCACCGTGTAGACGCTTCCGTGGACTCCGCCTCCCTTGCCCGGGTTGCAGCCGGAGATCGACACGAGCAGGACCGCCGCCAGAAAAATGGCCGACACCCGTTCCGTCCGACCGATCGACCTCGTCATGATTTCCCTCCCGATGTTGTTCGTCCCGCGCGCAGTCGCCCGTCGGACGAGCGCTTCCGGGGACGGCCTTGGAACGTAGGCATCATCGAACGCGTCAGCGCGGCTGCCTCTCACGGACGGCGGACTCCGGAGCGACCGCTCGCAGACGGGAGGCGATCGCCCGAGCGTCGGAGGGGCTGACGACCTCTCCGGCGTGAGACTCGAGCTCGTGGAGGACGTCGCGGACGGCCGCGGCCGCCGCGGTCCGTTGGAGAAGGAGCGGACCACAGCTGCGGCGCGTCGCGGCGAGCAGGCGATGGCGGAGTTGGTCGCTCTCGATCTTGGCGGACTCGATCGTCTTCAGGACGGAGCTGCACTGGGCCTGGCGAGCGAGCTGAAGGTCGAACCGCGCGCCGAACGCTCGAAGCTCGCAGACGTTGGCGCCGGCGGCGGCCTGAACGGGAATGGTGTAGGAGCCTTCGCCGTGGTCGGTGACTCCACTCGCGTCGCAGGTGCACGAGTTTGCGGGGCCGCACGTCACGGGCCCCGGCCGACCGAACCCCCACATGTTGCCGAGCGCGTCGCGGGGCAGGATACGAACGTCGTAGCGGGATCGGCCGGCACCTGCCGCTATCGCCGGCCCGACGGTGACGCTCGACGCCGACGGGTCGACGCCCACCTCGACGAAGACGGATTGCACGAGCTCGCGGCGCGTGGTGCACCCGTCCTTCTCGAAGTCGAGCATGAACCGGTATCGGTACATGCCGTCCGCCCGGGCGAGGTCCGGGAGCTGCGCGGACCAGTAAGCGTTCTTCGCCACCAGATCCCCGTGGGTGCCGTCGTCGTAGAGCGGATAGACGTCTGTGTCGGTGGGCACGATCGGACCCCGCCGGCTTCGCTCGAGGGCCGTCAGGACCTGCGCCCGGGGATCCTTGCTGTCGGCGGAACGATCGTCTCGTGGTGTTTTTTCCCGGTAGCGCGTCAGCACGGTGTTCAAGCCGACCAGCGGCCGCTCGATTTCGACCCGGGCGTCGACGCGAGACCAGCCGCCCGCCGGGACGAACGAAGGAAGCATGCGCACCGTGGGAAGCAGGTCGTCCCCCGTGCGCACGTGCGAAACCGGCTTGTGGGGCTCGAGGCGAGCCAACCCCCGCACGAGCACGTCCAGGAACCAGTCGTGCTCGATCCCCTTGTCGACCTTTGCCACGACTCCGATCGCGCGACGCCGGGTCACGGGAGCCCCGAAGAACCCCTGCGCCTCGGTCGCGATGGGACGCAACCCGTACGAAGAGATCGGATGCCCGGGGTTGCGGAGATCCAGGGATCCCGGGACCAGCGCCGGACCTCCCGCGAGAACGCGGTGGTCGGTCGTCCCGTCCCACAGGACGCCCGCGCAACGAAGGACCGTCGCGCCCGATTGGACACGCGTATCCGTGACGATGGCCCGCTGCCCCTCGCAGAGCCGCCGCGCCAGAAAGTCGTCGTAGGGCTCCGGCCTGTCCTGGCCGCCCTGTCGGGCGTAGACGAGAAGGTCCCACCGGCGGTCGAGGAGCCGCAGGAGCCCACGGGGATCGTCGATCTTCTGAATCGCTCCGACGAGCCCGGCCGCGCGCTCGATCTCGAGCGCCTTGTCGTAGACGGATGGTCCAAGCGCCTTGTGTTCGAAGAAGAGCACGTTCGCGCAACCGTCCGCGCAGAGTCGCTGGATCTCCCGGCGCACGAGGGCAACGCCCTCCTCGAAACGCGCGAAGGAGTCGGTCGTGAAGCCGTTGACGAACTGTCGATGAGGTCGGACGAGCTGCGCCTGCCAGGTTCCCGGGCCGGAGCCGCGGTACGGCAGCAGCACGCGCGCGAAGTCCCACGTGCGCTCGGTCGAGGTCTCGACGCTGGCCCCGGGGACCGCCCGCACCAGGTCGCCGCTCGGCGCGTTCACGAGCAGGCGGAGCTCCCCTTTGCCGATCGGGTCCTTCCACCCCGACACGAAAGTCACCTGTTGGTCGCCGCACGAGCTGTACTCGACGATTTCGGTCGCGCCCTGATCCGCCGGCAGCGTGCCCTGGGGGTCCAGCCCCAGGAACTCGTCTGAGAGCTGACCGAAGCACTTCGCGAAGAAGTCCTTGAGATCGATCCATTCGCCGTCCGGATCGGCCGCCGGGTTCTGCATGTAGATCCCGCCCTGGCGCTCCGCAAAGATCGTCAGAAGGTCGCCGTTCAGCGAGCCCGCGTCGCCAAAGCCGACAGCGCAGACCTGGGCGTCGAAGAGGTGCGTGTAATCGATCTGCGAGCCGAAGCAGCTCGCCGAGCAGGCCGGGCCGGTCGCGCCCGCGGACTGCAGACAGGGAGACACGTTCTCGACGCCGTCGGTCAGGAGGAGGATCGCCTTGCGCCGGTTCTCGCCGGCCGGCGGATCCGTCGGCAACTGCGAGCAGTCGCCGCTCGGGCACAGTTGGTCGAGCGCCGTCTGCACGGCGCCGCCGATGCCGGTGCAGCCGCCTCCTCCCGCCGACGTGATCGCCGCCAGCGCATTGGGGAAGGGCTGGCCGGGGTTGCGCAGCGTCGGCGTGACGGTCGTGATACCCATGTTGCGCGCCGGGTCGGTGGCGGCGTCCGAATAGGAGACGAGCCCGAGGCGATTGGTCTGACCGTCCGGTCGGGTGCTGTCGACGAGGCTCGCGAAGAGGTCGGCGGCCTCGATGGCGCGCTGCAGTTTGGTGCCTCCCGCCAGGTCGGTTTCGTTCATGCTCCCCGAGCGATCGAGGACGAGCATCACGTCGGTGGCGTTCACGTTCTGCCAGGCGCGCACGATGTCGTCGATCGCTTTATGCAGCCGCCAGAACATCGGGTCGCGGACCGAACAGGACGGATTGTTGATGTCGGTGCACGCGCCGGATGCCCCTACGGCACCGTGCATGTTGCCGTGGAAGGACGCGTCGAGGATCGTCGTGATCTGTTCGACCGTCTTGAACTGCTCGAGACTCGCGAACGGGAACGTCGTCACACCCCCCGTGCACGAGTTGCTCGGGGCGTTGGCGCAGGATTGCGGGCCGCCGCCACCCAGAAACAGGCAATGGGGAAACGCCTGGCAGGTCGGACAGGGCACGTTGTTGGCCCGTGCGCCGGATCCCCCGCAGGGCGTGCCGGAGGCCGCGGCGTTGCAACTGTAGCCGTAGGGCAGCGGCATGTTAGGGCACCAGTCGACCGACTCGATCTTGCAGCCCTGTGGCGCCGCGGCCGTCGGATCGCAGAAGTTCCCACTCTCCCGCCAGAGGTTGTATTCGATCTCGATCTGGCGGTGGAAGGCGTACCATCGCTGGCCGCGCTGGGGAGGATTGCTTGCGTCCTGCTGGTCGCCGATGTTGCCGAAGCACTTGTGCCAGATCTCGTGCATCTCGCGCACGGTCTGCGGCGACGAGGCCGGAACGGTCGTGCAGCAGTCGCTGGTGTCGCCATCCTCGTGACAGTCGGGGTCCCACGAACAGGGTGTCGTCAGGTCGCCCTGCTGGACGCAGCGCAGAGGCGTCGAGGCGGGGGTATTTACGTAGCTGAAGCACGTCTGGCCGCGGAGCGGTTCAGCCCCGCAAACGGCCGCGACGACGAAGATGGCCAGGACACGACACCGGGACAGGCAACGGTTGAAAGGCTGGCGCATGGATCCCTCCACTCCCGAACTGTTCATTGGTTCGACGAAACGTTCCGAAGGTGACCTGTCGCTCTGTACAAGGATCTTCCTGCCGAATGAAGTGCCCGAGTGAGCCCCGGGTTGGGACACGCGGAGCACCCCGATCGCAGCCGCTTGTCAGATGTGGTGACCAGGGTCGAGGTTCCAGGTGGTCGACACCGTGATGCTCATATGAAGCCTCGCTCCCGCCGCATTGATGAGCTTTTCAAGAGAGCTACGAAAAAGGACCTGCGCGCCGATCCCTGGAAAGAGGAGCGCTCAGATCAGGAGACCGACGCCATGCAGCGAATGCGCGCGGAGTCGGCCCGCCGCCTCCATGGACGCTGATCGTTCAGGTCCGTCCCACTCCGAGCGCGTCCGCGACCCGGTTGATGTAGTTGAACCACGAGGCGATGAGCGTGATCTGGAGGATTCCGCGGTCGTCGAAACCGACGGCTCGCAGGCGTTGGTGGTGCTCCGGCGTGATCCGCGTGGCGTCGCGCGTCAGGTCCGCGACGTAGTCGAGCATTACGCGGTCGCGCTCGTCGATCGGAGCGGTCCGGTAGTCCCGACGGATCGCGTCCACCAGGTCGTTGTCCAGGGTCACCCGACGCAGAAACTCTGCGTGAGACTCGATTCAATAGAAGCAGCGGTTGGTCACCGAGACGACCGTCGTGATCATCTCGTGCTGCCGGCGGGTGAGCGGGAGTTCCGGGGACATGAGAACGCCGAAGGTCGCGAAGGCGTGAAACAACGCGTCGGGGATCAGGGAGTGGGACGCGACGATGCTGCCGGCCTCGTCCGTGATTCCGGTGGGCATCGCGTACTCGCCGGGATACAGGGCGCGCTCGCTCTCCCACGCCTCGCGAAGCTTTCCGCCCGCGTCGGAAAAAGGGATGGTCTTGATCCACGTCATCGGGAACCTCCGGAATGACGGCCGACGGTCTCGCGCCCGGCCAGACCCCGGTAGACGGGGAGACCGGCCAGCACGATCGCGAATCCTGACAGAGCGGGAAGGGGCCGGGCAAACCCGATGAGAGCGACCACCGCCGCGATGAGCACGAGGAAGAGGACCAGGCTCACCGGATACCCCGGTGCTCGGAAGGAGGACGGTGGTGCCCCGCGCCGGCGGACGACGAAGAGCGCGGACGCGGAGAGCGCGACGAAAACGAGCGTCGGGCACATGAAAAAGGCGAGGATCTGCTGGAACGTCCCGGACAGGATGAGGACGGTCGCCATCGAGGCGAGAAGCGCGGTCGCCCGAACCGGAGCGCCCGTGACGCCGGAGAGCTTCGCGAGCGCCGCCGGGAACAGGCCGTCCCGGCTCATGGCGAGGTAGACGCGGGGCGCCATCAGGAGCAGAGCCCCCGCGCTCGCGGTCGCCGAGAGGACGACGACCGCCGCGAAGACCGAAGCGCCGGCGGGCCCCAGCATCGCCTGACCCGCGAGGCGCGCAAACTCGGCGGAGCTCGTCACCTCGCCGACCGGGACCAGGTACACGAAGGCGAGCGTCGTCGCGACGTAGGCGAGCGTCACGACGCCGACCCCGAGAGCCAGCGCCCGCGGCAGTGTGCGACCCGGATTCCGGATCTCCCCCGCCACGCGGCTCGCCTCCCAGAAGCCGCCGAAAGAGAAGAAAGCGCCGACCAGAGCGAGCCCGAGCGCTTCCCCGATCGGAGCCGCACCCGGGGGTCGAGCGGCGAATGGCACGAAGTGCGACCAGCTGCCGGACCTGGCGGCGAACGCGAGAGCGACAACGGCCGCGAGCGCGAGGACCTTCCCCAGCGTCAGACCGGTGAAGAACCGGGAGCTCGGTTTGAGGCCGGCCATGTTGACGAGCGCGAGGATCCACACGAGAGCGATCGCGAAGGTCTTTTCCCGGCCCGCCACCCCCGGCCAGAGCAGGACGGCGTACTGCGAAAGGCCCGACGCGAGCGCGGCGGTTACGCCCGGGTCCACCACCAGCAGGCAGAGCCAGCCGTAGAGGAAGGCGGCGCGGCCGCCGAATGCCTCGCGCAGGTAGACGTACAGGCCGCCGGACTGCGGATAGCGGGAGACGAGCTCGCCGAAAGCGAACGCGCCGCATACGACGAGGGCGCCGCAGGCGAGCCAGAGAGCGAGGGTCCACGCCGGGGAGACGAGCGCTCCGACGAGCTCGACGGGCGTCAGGAAGACGCCGACGCCGATCGTGTGCCCGACGACGAGAGCCGCCGCCGACCAGAAACCGAGCGTGCGGCGGGAGGGCGTGTCGCTCAGACGCCGAGCGCGCGCGCAGCCATCTCGGTGCCGGCGACGCGCGCCCGGATCTTGGCGAACGCGGTGTCCCGCGAGGTCGAGGTGTCGTCGCCGAACGGCGAGAAGCCGCAGTCGTCCGTGGTTCCCAGGTGGCCCGGATCGATGAACTTCGCCGCCTCGAGCACTCGATCGCGAACCTGCTCCGCGGTCTCGATCTTCGGATCGATCGGATCGGTGACGCCGACGAAAACTCTCCGATCTCCCCGCGCGTGCTCGCCCAGAATGCGGAGAACACGCGGCCGATCTTTCTCGCTTGCGAGCTGGACGTAGAAGTTTCCGACGTTCAACCGGAAGAGGCTCGGGAGGAGATCCGCGTAGTCCACGTCGGCGCTGTGCGTCGAGTCCTGGTCGCCTCCGGGGCACGTGTGGACCCCGAGCCTCCGCCTCTCCTCCTCGGAGAATCCGGCGAGCACGCGGTTGTTCAGATCCACGAACGACTCGAGCAGCTTCTTCGAGGGATCGAGCTTGACGGCGAGCCGTCCTTCCGTGAAGTCGATCTGGACCACCTTCGCCCCCGAATCCAGGCACCGGCGGACGTCCGTCTGCGCCTCGCGGACGAGGTCGTCCAGGAAGGCCTCCCGCGTGTACCCCGGAATGCCGGCCTGCGGGTAGAGAAGGCTCAGAGCCGAGGCGGCAATCACGGCCTGCTTCAGCGGCGCGTGGGCGTATTTCTTCGCCCCGTCGAGATAGCTCGAAGCGTACGTCGCGTACCGGAAAGGACCCCGGGTCAGGACGGGAAGCTGCCTCGTGTGGCCGTCCGCGAACGGGATCGTCACGCCTCCCGGACCGACGTTGTCCGCGCCATGGATGGGATACGTCGCGAACGAAGGCTTGCGCTGTTCGCCGTCGGTGATGACCGGCGAGCCCGTCTCTTCGAAACGCCGGATCGTGTCGCGCACGGCCGCGTCGAGGAGGGACTCCATCCGATCCGCGGGGAGGTTTCCCTTCATGCCTTCGACGAGCTCGGGAGGCCGCGGGATGCTGCCGACGGGTTCGGTCGGGATCGGCATGGCGGGCAACCTAGTCGATTGGACGGCGGGTGTCAAAAGCCGCGACCAGCCCTCGTCCCGCGGGTGTCTCTGGTGCTTTTGCATCATCGCCCGCGGGCGGGCCGATGACACCCTCGAGCCTTCCAAAGGAGAAGACATACGCCATGTCGATGGTGATCACGGAATCCTGTATCAATTGCGGAAACTGCGAGCCGGACTGCCCGAACGACGCGATTTCAGCGGGTGACAACATCTACGTGATCGACCCCGAGCGCTGCACCGAGTGCGTCGGGGCCCTGGACACGCCGTCGTGCGTGCAGCTCTGTCCGATTCCGGACTGCATCACGATCGACCCGGCGCATGCCGAGTCGCCCGAGGAGCTACTCCTTCGTTACAAGCAGCTCCACGTGAACTGAGAATCGCTCGGGCGTTTGCCCGACGCGTCAGCGCCCGAGCCCGGCGTTCCAGTTCAGGACGACGGTCGTCGGGATCAAGGCCTCGCGCCCGAGCGGAGCGGAGAGCAGGAACCGCTGGCCGTCCGGCGAGGGCACGTACTTGTTGCGCGCCGTGCCCGTCCGGACCCGCGCCGGAAAGAGCGGCTGCGGGATGCCCGCCTTGGTAAAGCTCTCGCCGGCGTCGATCGCGACCGCCATGAGCTTCTGGTCCGCGGAGCGGTAGTAGAGCTCCTTCCCGTCGGCGCGCCACGAGGGGTCGACGCCTCCGGAGTTCGAGATCTGCCACTTGCCGCTGGCGACGGGGAAGGTCTGAACGTAGATCTCGGCGGTGCCCGACTCGTTCGACTGGTACGCGACGAACC
>DATIBN010000177.1:0-8734 GCA_035457525.1 Thermoanaerobaculia bacterium
TTCGCGGGCGCGGTCGCCTCGGGCACCACCTGGAGGTCGAACGGTCCGTCGCTCTCGACGAGGAACAGGCAATCCGACGCCTTGTCGCAGCCCGTCGTGTGGCGGTAGTTCCCTCCCGGCTGGACCATGAAGGAGCCGGGCGGGAGCCGGACCTCCGGTTTTCCTTCCGGAGCCTGCAGGTACGTCCCCGAGAGGAACACGACGCGCATCTCGTGGGTGTGCGTGTGCAGCGGAACGGCGAATCCCGCCGGGAGCTTGAGGAAAGCGCTGTAAGCGCCGGTGGCATGGTCGCCCCGGACGTCCGCGATCTTGACCCCGGGAGCGCCCTTGGGGTCCAGGTCGACCCACTTCAACTCGCCGGCTTGCAGGAAAACCGGGTTCGCCGCCGCGCCGGCCGGCGCCGCGGTTTCCTGTGCCCGCACCGTCGCGGTGCTCCCCGCCAATACCACTGACGCCGCGAACGCGAGAACCTTCCCTGACCTCATGAAACCCTCCTTGCGTTTGTGTGGAGCCTACCAGCCGGCGACTGCGATTCGCCCCGGAAAGAGGGATCGCTTTCCGCCCGGTGCGGTCGTTGCATCGGGTCTCCTCGTGATCCCGAACCGTCGCCCCGAGCCGGCAACGCCGGCCTTCTCCGCTCCGCTGCCTCCTCCGAGGACCGGCCGCTTCGCGATCGCCAGCGACTTCCAGCGCACTTCGCGCGCGGAGATCTGGCGCGAGTCGAACGTCCAGGAGCGCGCGATCATCCTCGCGGCGATCGCGCGCGAGGAGCCGGAGCTCGTGCTGATGCTGGGCGATCTGGTCTTCTGCGGGTCTTCGGCCTCCGACTGGAGGGACTTCGATGCACTGGCGGCCCCGATCCGGGAGGCGGGGATCCCGGTCCTGGCGGTGCCCGGGAACCACGAGTACTGGGTCTCGCCGCGAACCGGGCTTCGGAACTTCCAGGCGCGCTTTCCGCTGCTCGAGAAACGCCGCTGGCACGCGCGTTCGTGGGGACCCCTGCGCCTGATCTTCCTGGACTCGAACCGGCGATTCCTGTCCTCGGCGCTGTGGAAGGAGCAGGCTCGCTGGTACGCCGAAGAGATCGCGCGAGCCGACGGTGACCCGGAGACGCGGGGCACGCTCGTGCTCGTGCACCACCCGCCGTACACGAACAGCTCCGTCACGTCCGACGAGCTCCACGTGCAACGGTTCTTCGTGCCCCCGTTCCAGGCCGCGCGGAAGACGCTCGCGATGCTGTCGGGTCACGTGCACAGCTACGAGCGCTACGCGCGCGGCGGGAAGACGTTCCTCGTCACGGGTGGAGGCGGCGGACCGCGCGTCCGCCTGGAGACGGACTCGCGCCGGCGACACCGGGACGACCTCTTCGCGGGACCGCCGGTGAGGTTCTTCCACTACCTGATGGCCGCCCTGACCGAGGCGGGCGTCGACGTCGAGATGCGGGGGCTCGCCAAGGGGGAAAAGCGGTTCAGGATTATGGATCGTTTTCGGCTTCCATGGCCGGAGACGGGCACGTAGATCGGGGACGGATCGCGTTTTCCTCCTTCCTCGGACAGTCCCCACCGGGTTGTCGTTGGAGGCGACCAGGAATATCCTTTTCCGTGCGGCTGCCGTTTCAATTAATCGGAGGGGGTTATGACGAAGCGACTTCTGGTCCTCGTTGGCGTAGTGTCCCTCGCGGCAGCCACCACGGTCGCACAGACGATTCCATTCGCCGCTCTGTCGGGAAAAGTGATTTCGGAAGGCACACCGATACCCGGGGTCACGGTCACGGTCAAGTCGCCGAACCTTCAGGGGACGCGTACGGCCGTGACCAGCACCGCGGGCGACTACATCTTCCCGCTGCTCCCTCCCGGGGAATACACCGTCACCTTCGAGCTCGCCGGGATGCAGACCGTGACGCGCTCGGTCACGCTCACCGCCGCGCGCACCGATCACCGGCTCGACGTCGAGCTCGTGCCCGCCCGAGTCGCGGAGTCGGTCACCGTCACGGAAGAAACGCCGATGGCGGCCGCCATCGAGACGACACAGGTGAGCACGAATTTCCGGTCCGACCTCATCGAGGCTCTCCCCGTGGGTCGGACGCTCACGGCGGTGACGCTTCTCGCGCCGGGCGTGAACGCCAACGGCCCGGGGGGCAACACGATGATCTCCGGCGCGATGTCCTTCGACAGCCTCTATCTCGTGAACGGCGCCGTCGTAAACGAGAACCTGCGCGGCCAGCCGCACAGTCTCTTCATCGAGGACGCGATCCAGGAGACGACCGTGCTGACGGGCGGCGTCCCCGCCGAGTACGGACACTTCACCGGTGGGGTCGTCAGTGCGATCACCAAGTCCGGAGGCAACAACTTCCACGGCAGCTTCCGGACGAGCTTCACCAACGAGAGTTGGACCGCGAAGACTCCCCTGACCGAGGCGCAGGACGACACCACGAACCCCGTCTACGAGGCGACGCTCGGCGGGCCCGTTCTGAAGGACTACCTGTGGTTCTTCGGCGCGGCGCGTTTCGCGGAGCTCGAGGATATCCGGCAAACGCAGCCGGGCTTCGCGCGCGAGGGCGATCAGGACGCCAACGGAAACCAGATCCCGGTCGGAACGGCGATCACGCCGATCACCTTCCCGCACTCGACCGAAGAGACGCGGCTCGAGGGAAAGCTGACGGGCACGATCATGAGCCGCCACACGCTCACGGCCTCCTACCTCGACATCTCCGCGAGCGAGACGAACCAGACCGGGCAGGTCATCATGGACCTCGACAGCCTGGTCCGGGAGCGGAAGACGCCGAACACGTTTCTCGTCGGCAACTACAGCGGCGTGATCACGGACAACTTCTTCGTCGAGGGCCAGTACTCGAAGAAGGAGTTCACTTTCGAGGGCTCGGGCTCGACCGAGTTCGACATCATCAACGGGACGCTCATCCTCGACCGCGCCCGCGGAACGCGCTACTGGTCTCCGACGTTCCGCGCCTCGCCCGGCGGCGAGCAGCGCGACATCGAGGCCTGGACCGCCAAGGCGACCTATTTCCTCTCGACCGATCGCCTCGGAAGCCACGAGATCAAGGTGGGGTACGAGGATTTCAACGAGGTACGGGCGGTCAACAACTTCCAGAACGGGAGCGACTACCGGTTGAGCGCGCCGAACACGATCGTCCGGGGCGGCCAGATCTTTCCGCGGTTTCCGGGGGGTACGGGAACCGGAGTCAACAACACGCGCATCCTGTGGCTCCCGATCTTCGTGCTGAGCAACGGGTCGGACTACACGACGCGGTCCGTTTTTCTCCAGGACCGTATCTCGCTGAAACGGTTCACCTTCAACCTCGGAGCCCGGTACGACCAGAACGACGCGATCAGCGGCGACGGCGAGCTCCAGATCGCCGATGACTCGGTGATCAGCCCGCGCCTCTCCGCCCACTACGACATCTTCGGGGACAGCCGGCTCGTCTTGAACGCCACCTACGGCCATTACGTCGGCCGCCTCGCGGAGGGCGCGGCGAACGACGCGGACCCGGCGGGGCGCAACGCCTCCCTGCAGTGGAACTATCGCGGGCCGAACATCAACAACAACGTCAACGCACCGACGAGCTCGCTCATCCCGACGGACCAGGCGATCGCGATGGTCTTCGACTGGTTCTTCGCGAACTGCGGCCATCCGGAGGAGGGCAACTTCGGCTGTCCGTTCCGGACGACGCCCTCCGTCCCCGGCGTGGAAAGCGTTCTCGACCCGGGCGGCCTCGAGTCGCCGCTCGTCAAGGAATTCACGTTCGGGGTCGGGACCGCGCTCGGATCCCGCGGGTCGGCGCGTGCCGACCTCGTGCTCCGCAACTGGGACAACTTCTACACGTCGTACCGGAACACTTCGACGGGGAGGGTGACCGACCGGTTCGGGACGCAGTATGACCTCTCGATCATTCGCGCCGACGACGGGATCTACGACCGCGAGTACACCGGCGTGCACACGCAGTTCCAGTACCGTCCCTGGAACCGGCTGAACCTCGGAGGCACGTACGCCTGGTCGAGGCTCGTCGGCAACGTGACCGGCGAGGACACCGGAAGCGGCCCGCTCGTCGGGGTCGCGGGCGAGTACCCGGAATACCGCGAGGAGCGCTGGAACTACCCGATGGGTTACCTGACCGGGGATCAGCGCCACCGCGCGAGGCTGTGGGCGATCTACGACGTGCCGACCCCGATCGGCAGCTTCGCTTTCACGCTGCTGCAGAACTTCGATTCCGGCACCCGCACCTCGGTCGACGGCGTCATCGACTCCCGGCCCTACGTGACCAACCCCGGGTACATCGCCGGCAACCTGCCGACGACCGTGTCCTATTTCTTCGGCGGCCGCGGCAACCTCAAGACCGAGGACATCACGCGCACGGATCTGGCCATCAACTACAACGTGAGGATCTTCAAGTCGGTCGAGCTCTTCATCCAGCCGGAGATCTTGAACCTGTTCAACGAGCGGGGCGTCGTGGCCTATGACGAGGAGGTGCTGACGGCCGCGGACGACGACGACACGTTCGCGCCGTTCAACCCCTTCACGGACACCCCGGTCGAGTGCCCGCAGGGAGCGCCGGCCGCGCAATGCCTGGAAATGGGAGCCCACTTCCAGCGCGGCCCGAACTTCGGCAAGCCGGACAGCGAGAGCGACTACCAGCTGCCGCGGACGTTCCGGGTATCGGTGGGGATCCGTTTCTGACGACCTGATCGTTCTCATCGGGGGCA
Organism: Thermoanaerobaculia bacterium; assembly: GCA_035457525.1. GTDB lineage: Bacteria > Acidobacteriota > Thermoanaerobaculia > UBA5066 > Gp7-AA6 > Gp7-AA6. The sequence goes on from DATIBN010000177.1 coordinate 4,719, forward strand.
CGGTCCGCCGTGCCCCCTCTTCCTTCATGAAATCCGCGACCGCTCTCTCGCTTCTCCTCCTGGCGCTCGTCGCGGCGGCCGCCGAGCCGCAGAAGTATGACCTCATCCTGCGCGGTGGGCGGATCATCGACGGGTCGGGAAATCCCTGGTACCGCGCGGACGTCGCGGTGAAGGGCGACCGGATCGCGGCGATCGCCCCCCGCCTCGTCGGAAGCGCCGGGCGCGAGATCCCGGCCGAAGGCCTCGTCGTCGCACCGGGCTTCATCGATCTGCACACGCACGCGCGCCGCGGGATCTTCCAGAACCCCGGAGCGGACAACTACGTGCGACAGGGGGTCACCACGATCTTCGAGGGGCCCGACGGCGATTCTCCGCTTCCGATCGCCGCCTTTCTCGAGCGCATCGAAGCGGCCGACACCGCACCGAACGTCGGGATGTTCATCGGGCATGGCTCGGTCCGCGAGAAGGTGATCGGGCGCGTCGATCGCGCCGCGACGCCAGACGAGCTGGATCGAATGCGCGCGATGGTTAGAGAGGGGATGGTCCAGGGTGCGTTCGGCTTGAGCACCGGCCTCTTCTACGCGCCGGGCGTCTTCAGCCGGACGGAAGAGGTCGTCGAGCTCGCGAAGGTCGCGGGGGCCCTGGGCGGCATTCACATCTCCCACATGCGAAACGAGGCCGCGGGCGTCGTCGACAGCGTTCGGGAAACGATTCGCATCGGGGAGGAGGGGCGCCTTCCGACTCAGGTAACTCATCACAAGGTGATGGGAAAGACCAACGCGGGAAAGAGCCGGGAGACGCTGCGCCTCCTGGCCGAGGCGAGGGCGCGCGGAGTCGACGCGACCTCGGATCAGTATCCGTATACCGCCTCCAGCACGAGCCTCGCCTCGGGCCTTCTTCCGTCGTGGGCCAACGAGGGGGGGCGGAGAGCGATGCTGGCGAGGTTGACCGACCCGGCGCAGCGCGAGCGGATTCGGGATTACGTTCGCGAGGCGATCCGGCTGGAACGCGGCGGAGGCGACCCGAAAAACATCCAGATCGCCTGGGCGGAGAACGACCCGGCGATCCAGGGAAAGAACCTCGCAGAGATTATGCGGGAGCACGGTGTCGAGCCGACGGTCGCGAACGCTGCGGAAACCGTTCTTCAGCTGCTAGAGAAAGGCCAGGTCCGCGGGATCTTCCACGCGATCAGCGAGCCCGACCTCGAGGCGATCCTCGCCGATCCGACGACCATGATCGCCTCGGATGGAGAAGTCGCCATCTTTGGGAAGGCTTCTCCGCATCCGCGCAGTTACGGCACGTTCCCGCGCGTCCTCGGCGTTTACGTTCGCGAGAAGAAGCTGTTGAAGCTCGAAGACGCGGTTCGCAAGATGACGTCCTTTCCCGCCCAGCGCGTGGGGCTCGAGGACCGCGGCATTCTCCGCCCCGGCATGAAGGCCGATATCGCGGTCTTCGACCCGGCGCGGGTCCGTGACCGCGCGACCTACGAGAATCCACACCAGTACCCGGAGGGAATCACGGTCGTCCTGGTGAACGGAGTCGTCGTGTTCGAGAACGGCGCCATGACGGGCGCCCGGCCCGGAGTCGTCCTCTACGGTCCGGCCGCGCTCGGGGGGGCCACCAAACCCGCGGCCACCGCGTCGCCGACCTCCTCGCGCCACGCGTCCAGCCCGCCGGTCAGGGCCGCCGCCTGGAATCCCATCTTCTCGAGCTCTCGCGCCGCCCGGGCGCTCGACGCCTCGTCGGGTCAGGTGCAGTAGGCGACCACCAGCCGATCGCGAGCCTGCTTCGCCGCCCAGTTCTCCAGATCCTCGAGAGGGACGTGAACGCCGTCGGGGATCCCCTTCGGGTCTCTCGCGTAGCCCGAGCGCGAGCGGACGTCGAGAACGATAGGCGGATCCGGCCCCGCCAGGAGCCGGGCGAGCTCGCGCGCGCCCATCCGACGGACGCCCTGGCCCGCGCGGGGGTCGCCGCGGAGGAGGTCGGTGGCCGACGTCGCCCTCTCCTCCGCGAGGGTCGCGGAAGCGACCCGGTTCGCGTACCACCCCGCCAGCGGCGTCGCGGAGACGCCGTGGAGGACGACGGAGACGGTCACGACGACGCCCACGATCGCGAGAATCGTCTGCCCGGCCGGATAGCCCGCCTGGACGACGATCAGCGCGAGCAGCAGCGAGGCGAGGCCGCGCGGCCCGAACCAGGCGATGAAGCCGCGCGCGCTCGGCGAGACCGCGGCCTTCCGGAGCACGATCGCAACGGCCGCCGGGCGGGCGACGAAGAGCGTGACCGCGGCGAGGATGAGCGCCGCGCCGATCGGAACGATTCCGACGAGCGTCGTCAGGACCGCGCCGAAGAGGATGAAGGCGAACAGCATGATCATCTCGGCGGTGGCGTCGCCGAACTCGAGAAAGCAGTCGCACAGCTCGAGGTCGAGCGCCGCGATCGCGGCCCCCGCCGCGAACGACGCGAGGAACCCGTCTCCCCCGGCCGCGACCGCCGCCGTGTACGTCGCGAACACGAGTCCCATTCCGAAGAGGGCCTGGTACTCCCGGCGGATTCCGTAGCGTCGGTCGACCCGCATCATCACCCATGCTCCCAGCGCGCCCACGGCGAATCCGATGGCCGGTCCGAGGACGAGGAGCTTTCCGAGGAGAACCGCCCACTCTCCGAGCGTCGAGGCGCTCGACTTTGCGACCGCGACGGTGACGAGCACGATCGGAAGGACGACGACGTCGTTCGTGGCCGCCTCGACTTTGAGGGCCTGGCGGACCGCACCCGGGATCCTCTGGTCGCGGACGATGTCGCGGACCACGACCGGGTCGGTCGAGGACAGGATCGCGCCGATCAGGATGGACGCGGCGATCCCCGTGCCCAGCAGGAAGTGTGCGGCGGTCGCCACGAGGAGCAGGCAGAGGAGCGTTCCGGGGCCGAGCACGAGCGAGGGAACCAGCCACTCGCTCGCGGAGCGGTCGAACTTCATCCGGACCGCGTCGAGGAAGAGGACCAGGGAGAGCGTCACGACCGCGACCGCCTCGAGCAGCGGGGAGTGCGGATCGAGCGAGATCACCCCGCGGTAGCCGAGGAAGATACCCAGCCCCATGAAAATGATGGGAAACGACAGCGGAGCCCTCGAGACGAACCCCTCGGAGAGGCCGGCGAGGACGAGCACGAACGCGACGAGGGCCAGAAACGTCAGCAGATCGGGCACGGGGGAATTCTACGGCCGCGAATCGAGCCTTCGCCTTGACAACGCGAACGCGCGATCGAGAAGATCCGCCCGAGAGGTCAACATGAAGTCACGAATCCTTCGCCGCATCCTCCTTGCCGTCTCGGCCGCCGTTTTCTTCGCCGGCTCGTCGCCCGCCCAGATCTACCTGGAGAAACAGATGGGGGGCGTCGGGATCACGGTCTTCCGGGACGAGAACTTCCGCGGCGAGAACGCCAACTTCCGCCAGGACGTCCCCGACCTGCGGCGCTACGGGTTCAACGATCGGATCACGAGCCTTCGCGTGGCGCCCGGAGAGTACTGGGAAGCCTGCGAGTCCCCCAACTACCAGGGTCGGTGCCAGATCTTCTCGGGTGACGAACGAAATCTTCGAAACGTGGGTTGGACCGACCGGATCTCGTCACTGCGCCGCGTCCGCAGAGAAGGAGCCGGCGGCGGCGTGGGCGGGAAATTCGGGATCGTGCTCTACGACGATCCGTACTTCCGGGGTCGATCCGTCACGATCAAGGATCCGATCGAGAACCTCCGATCCGTGAACTTCCACGATCGCGCGGAGAGCGTCCGGGTGCTGGGCGGTTCCTGGGAGCTCTGCTCCGAACCGAGGTTCCGGCGCTGTCAGACGGTCGACCGCGACGTCGCCATGCTGTCGACTCTCGGCATGAACAAGAAACTGAGCTCGGCGCGCCCCGGGCGCCTCGACTCCGGAGGGGACTACTATCCTCCGCAATCGACCCGGGAGGCCCGCCTCGTGCTCTTCGAAGGGGAGGGATACCGGGGACGCTCCGTCATTCTG
>DATIBN010000178.1:0-2841 GCA_035457525.1 Thermoanaerobaculia bacterium
GGCGGCGTCCGGCGTGGTGCGCATCTCGACCACGCGTCCGGACGGGCTCCGCTTGACGATGGCGAGGTCGCGAACCTCGGTCCCCGCGACGCGCTGCGACATGCGGCGCGCGAGCTCGCGCCCCGGGACGCGCCGCACCCACTCCGTCCAGGACGACTCGCGCTCGAAGGACGGTCCTGCCGAGTCGAGCTCGACCCACAGCGCGAGGACTTCGGTCCCGCGTTTCCACCATCGCAGGCGGTCCCCGGCGCGCAGAGTGAGCGCGGAAGCCGCGAACCAGCGGTCTCCGACCCGGCGGGCGAGTGGAAGGTCCGGATCGACCGGGAGGCCCAGGCGGCCCTCGGCCGTCCGCACCCACACGTTCGACGCCTCGCGCGAAAGAAACCGACCCGAGGCCTCGGTGACCCCGAGCAGCCGCAGCGCCCCGGAGAAGAGCAGGCCCGCGTACTCCTCGTCGCTGACGGAGCGCTCCGGCGGCGGCAGGCTCTCCCCCGCACCGAACCGGAACCGGAGCAGGAACGCGTACGCGTCGCGCGCCGCGCCGGAGAGACCCGACAGCGCCGAGGGAGATTCGGAGTAGTAGCGCTCCTCCCGCGCTGTCAGATGGACCGTCCGCGCGGAGGCGAGGTCGAAGGCCGCCAGGATCGAGGGGTAGACCGCCGCGGGCGACAGCGACGCGGCGGGCGAGGCCCGGCGCTCGATCCCCGCCCAGCGCTGCGCGACCTCGACCCACGCGGCCCGGCCGCCCCGCCGGCGCGGCACGTGACGCTGCAGGACGTATCCCCGCCACTCGAGGCCGCTGCGCCCGCGGTGGCCCGGCGCCCGCGCGGTCCTCGCCCCGGCGAGCGAGCTCGTCGCGAACTCGCCGCAATCGACCGACACGAGATATGGGGCGGCATCCCCGGTGAAGACGTTCTCCACGTTCTCGGTCCGGCCCCCGCACGTCGAGATGAAGAGCGCATCGGCAAAGGATCCGCCCGACGCGATCACGAGGCCGCGGGTCGCGTCGACGGCGCCGTTGGAGAGGGGGTCCTCCGCCGTGAGCCCCGCATAGACCTGGCACTTGGCCGTCGCGCAGAGGTCGTAGCCCTCCCCCTGGAACTGCGCCCGGTGCGCGTACGCATACGTTCTCGCCGCGACGGCCTGCGCCTTCAGGGCTTCGATCTCGTCGTAACGCTTGGGGCCGAGCTCGGCGGGCACCACGCCGTACAGGTATTCCTCGAGGTCCACGCGATTCACGAGGTTCAACGTCCCCCGCGGGTTGACGACCACGAGGAGGCTTCCGCGGTAGGTGCGGTCCTCGACCCGGACCGCCGACGGACCGGGCACGGCCGCGCCGGGAGGAAAGATCTCGACGGGGCTCGCGAGACGTCGCGCGGGGGCGTCCGCGGACGTCACCACGATCGCGGCGGGGGCGGCCGTGGCGGCGCGGGCCGCTCCCTCGACGACGATGGCCTCCTGCCCCGTCGCCCGCGCCCGCTCGACCAGAGCCTCCGCCTCCGCCCGCGTCGCGAAGCTCCCGAGCAGCACGCGATAAACGCCCCGCTCCGCGGAGAAGGCGACCGTGCCCGGCGTCTGGAGGTCGCCCGACAACTTCTCGAGAGTCCGTCTCGCCGGCTCCTCCTGCGAGAAGGCTGCGGCCTGGACCGAGAACGCCCCCCCGCCCGCCGCCGCGGCCTCCGGGCGGAAATCGATCGGCCCGCGAAAGACCTCCGCACGCCCGGCGGTCACGAGCGTCCACGGCTCGCCCGCAGAGCCGTACGTCAGCTGAGGAAGATCGCTCTTCAACCCGACGCGGTAGATCACCCCGCTCGGCGCCGGGAGCTGCGGCAGGGGAATCCCCGCGCGGGCCGCGCGGCGGTCCGCCCGGCGCTCGACGGGCGCCGGGGCGCCGGCGGGAGGCGGCGTCTCGCCCGGCTTCGCAGGGGGTCCGCTCGCGCAGCCGACCGCCCAGGCGAGGAGGACGAACGTGCCCGTCGTCCGCACGGGCAGGGAACGCAGCCCTTTCAACGGCGGGATTGGACGTCGGTGCCGAGGAGTTCTTTCCGGTAGTCCCTGCCGCGCAGCGTCACGAGCGTGCACATCTCGTACAGGCGACTCCGCACACGATAGCCGATCCGATCCTCAAGCTTCTCCTTCTCTCCGGATGAGAAGTCGGGCGAGTCCTCGTAGTTCGAGGTAGCGATCGTGATCCGCTTCCGGTTGTACCGCGTATTCAGCAAGTGGTAGAGGACGTCAAGGACCCACGGATGAGGCTTGGATGCGCCAAGCTCGTCGAGGACCAGCAATTCGGCGTCCGCGTAGGGCGTGAGAACTGATTCCTTGGAAAGGTCGGCATCGGGCCGGAAACTCGTCTGGATCCGCATCAGGAGGTCCGAGAAATCGACGTAGAGGCCTTGGACTCCCTTCTTGACCACGAGTTCGGAAAGGACCGCGCAAGCGAGATGCGTTTTTCCGCGCCCTGCAGGGCCAACGAAGAGCAGTCCCGATTCGACCGCGGGGTATGAATCGACAAACTCCCGGGCGATGTTCTTCGCCGCGATGAGCTCCGTTCTATGCAGGTCATCGAAGTTCTCAAAGTTGTCGGCCCGGTAGCGGACCGGAATATCCGCCGACGCGAGCCGCTCGCGGCGGAGCGTTTCGGCGCGGCACGAGCAGGGGTGCGCCTGTTTCCTTCCGTCGATCGACTCGAGGACCCACCCCGTGCCGCCGCAGAGCGGGCAGGTTTCGGAAACGACGTCCATGCCCGCGATTGTAAGCCGCGCCGGGAAGCCTAGTTTTCCGGCAGTCCCGCTTCGATGAGCACCCGCCGGCGCCGCGGGCCTTCGAGATAGCGCTTCA
>DATIBN010000179.1:0-2022 GCA_035457525.1 Thermoanaerobaculia bacterium
TCGGGAAGGTGGTGCTCCAGCGGGTCGAGCAGCGAAAGGTCCCCACGGACCGCCGCCTCCACGACGAGGGGCGCCGTCGCCATGGGCTTCGTGAGGGAGGCGAGATCGAACACCGTCCTCACCGTCATGGCCTCCTTCCGAGGGAGGATGGCGCGGCGCCCGACCGCCGTGAGGAGGGCGGATCCTTTCGAACGGCCAACTCCCACCACGGCCCCGGGAATAAGCCCTTGATTCACAGCGGCTTCCAAGGCTCTCACGAGACGGCGGAAACGGGACGGGACGGGACGGGCTGGCCCGGAGCGTGGAAGTCTCATCGGTGGCGCAGGATACGCTATCTGGAGGCGTGTCCGAACCGAATGATGACGGGAGAACCAGTTCCTGCCGATCGGGTATCTAAAGAGACCTATGGACCCTCGCCCGGGCGACATCCATAACCCCACTTGGGTGGGGGGCTCCAGCCGGGGTATCTTGAATCCCATGAAGTCGCTCGCGCTGGCATGCGCCCGGGTCGGGCTCTGCGTCTGCTGCTGCGTCGGCACCGTGAGGGGTGCGTCCGCGGCCGAACAGGCAGAACCGGCCGCCATCTCGGACGGCCCGATGACGGTCGTGCAGGTTCCCGTTCCGGAGGAGCCGGCTTCCGAGCACGCATCGCTCCTCCGGGTGCCTCGCGCGGTCGGAGGCGTCGCCGCCGGGTTCATGAGCCACCTCGATCATCAGACCTTCAAGCCCGGCACCTGGGACAACTCGTTCTTCGAGGTCGCGGGGAGAGAGCTCGGGAGCCCGGTCACCCTCGTCGGGGGGACGGCGATGTTCGCCGCCCAGGGGCTCGCGACCGGCGACCACGAGCAGGTCGAGACCGCGGGCCTCATGGGCCTTGGATTCGTGGGCACGAGCGCCACGGTCCAGGGCTTGAAACACTTCACCGGACGCACGCGTCCGGACGGATCCGACGACTCCTCGTTCCCCTCGGGCCATACGGCCAATTCGTTCCTCGCCGCCGCGGTGCTCGCCAAGGAGTACGGCGGGGCGACCGCGATCGTGAGCTACGGCGCGGCCACGTTCGTGGGAGCCTCACGCATCGCCGGCGGGCGCCACCACTTCACCGACGTCCTCGTCGGCGCCGCCATCGGCCAGCTCTTCGGCCTCCTCGTCAACTCGATCGACCACTGATCCGGGTCGGCTAGCCCCGCTCCATGATTCCGCTCCGGGACCGGAATCCTTCCGGGAGCTTCCCGGCGGTGACGGTCACGCTGATCGCGGCGAACATCGTCGTGTTCCTGTACGAGCTCATGGCGCAGCAGGATCTCGCGCACCTCTTCTCCGCCTACGCGCTGATCCCGGGCAAGATCACCCTGGCCCTCCAGTCCGGATCCTTGCCGCTCTCCGACGTCGTCACGCCCTTCTTCTCCTCGATGTTCCTTCACGGGGGCTGGCTGCACCTGATCGGGAACATGTGGTACCTCTGGATCTTCGGGGACAACGTCGAGGACGCGCTCGGCCCCGTCCGGTTCCTTCTCTTCTACCTGCTCACCGGGCTCGGCGCAGGGATCACGCACTACCTTCTCAATCCGGCTTCCTCGATCCCGACGGTGGGTGCGAGCGGCGCCATCTCCGGCGTGCTCGCGGGGTACGCGACCCTCTTCCCGCATGCGCGCGTCGTGACGCTCGTCCCGCTCGGCTTCTTCATCCAGATCATGGAGCTTCCCGCGGTGGTGCTCCTCGTGATCTGGGTGCTCATCCAGGCGCTGAGCGGGCTCGTGTCCTTCGGGCTGGCACAGTCGGGGGGCGTCGCGTGGGGAGCCCACGTGGGCGGGTTCGTGGGGGGGCTCGTCCTGGTGCGTCTGCTCCGGCCGCGCCGGGTCATGGCGTAGTTCGGTGGGCCGCCGGGTACTACCTCGGTAGGCAGGCGCCCCCACCCTCCGTCTCGTCTTGACGTGCGGCCGTCTTCTGAGAGAATCCAAGGGAAACGAGCGCCATTCTAAATTCACCCGAATCAAGGGAATGCCCATGAATCGGACATCG
>DATIBN010000180.1:0-5285 GCA_035457525.1 Thermoanaerobaculia bacterium
CGGGCTGACCGAGGACTACGTCGTCGCGCCCTACGCGACCGCGCTCGCTTCGATGGTCGATCCGGTCGCCGCCGCCCGCAACTTCGAACGCCTCGCGAAGGAGGGAGGTCTCGGTCCGTACGGATACTACGAGGCGCTCGATTACACGGCGAGCCGGATGCCCGCGGGCAGGACCCACGCCGTCGTCCGCGCCTACATGGCCCACCACCAGGGCATGACGATCGTCGCGCTCGCGAACACGCTCTTGGACGAGGTCATGCGCACCCGGTTCCACGCCGAGCCCATCGTCCAGGCGACCGAGCTTCTCCTCCAGGAACGCACGCCGCGCGGGGTTTCCGTCGCGCGGCCGAGGGCCGAGGAGGTCGAAAGCCACCTCCACGTCCGCGACTTCGTCCTTCCGGTGCTGCGCCGATTCAGCTCCCCGCACGACCCGATTCCGCGCACGCACCTGCTCTCGAACGGACGCTACTCGGTCATGCTGACGGCGGCGGGTTCCGGGTACAGCCGGTGGCTCGGTTACGACGTGACGCGCTGGCGCGAAGATCCGACCCGCGACCTCTGCGGCACCTGGATCTACCTGCGAGACGTCCAGAGCGGACAGGTATGGTCCGCCGGATATCAGCCGAGCGGCGTCGAGCCGGACAGCTACGAGGTCGTCTACTCCGAGGATCGCGCGGAATTCCGGCGCCGCGACGGCGCGATCTCCACGACGCTCGAGGTCGTCGTGTCCGCCGAAGACGACGCCGAGATCCGGCAGCTGTCCGTGACGAACCTGGGAACGCGGCCGCGGACGATCGAGATCACGTCCTATGCCGAGGTCGTGCTCGCTCCGGCCGCCGCGGACGAGGCGCATCCCGTCTTCTCGAACCTCTTCGTCGAGACGGAGTTCGTTCCGCGGCTCGAGGTCCTGCTCGCCACGCGGCGGCCCCGCTCCTCCGACGAGAAACGCCTGTGGCTCGCGCACGTCTCCACGATGGAGGGTTCGACCGTCGGAGGCGTCCAGTACGAGACGGATCGCGCGCGGTTCCTGGGACGCGGACGGCAGGCGCGGCAGGCCGGTTCGATCTTCGACGGCCGGCCGCTGTCGAACACGGTCGGCCCCGTGCTCGACCCGATCGTCTCGCTTCGCCGCCGGATCCGGCTCGAGCCCGGCACAACCGGCCGCGTCGCGTTCGCGACGGCCGCGGCCGAAGACCGCGAGGCCGTGCTGAAGCTCGCCGACAAGTACCGGGAAGCGGCCGCGTTCGAGCGCACGACGACCCTCGCGTGGACCCAGGCGCAGGTGCAGCTGCGGCACCTGAACGTGGACGCGGAGGAAGCGCACCTCTTCCAGCGCGTCGCGAACCGGGTGCTGTACTCCGATCCCTCGCTGCGCGCCTCACCCGAGATCCTCGAGCGAAACCTCCTCGGCCGGTCCGCGCTGTGGCGCCACGGGATCTCCGGAGACGTCCCCATCGTCCTCGTGCGCATCGACTTCGCCGACGACCGGGAGATCGTCCGCCAGCTCCTCCGGGCGCACGAGTACTGGAGGATGAAGGGGCTCGCGGTCGACCTCGTCATCATCAACGAGCAGGGCCCTTCCTACGGCCAGGACCTCCAGGCCGCGCTCGAGGCCCTCGCCCGCACGAGCCAGGCGATCGCCGGACGGGACACGAGCCCCGGGCACGGCGGTGTGTTCATCCTGCGCGGAGACCTCCTCTCCGAGGCGGATCGCGATCTCCTGCGGGCCGCCGCCCGGGCCGTTCTCCTTTCCCGGCACGGCACTCTCGCCGAGCAGGTCGTGCGGCACCTCCGGGCGCAGCCGGCACCGGAGCCGCCCCGCGCGCTGATGCCGTCTCCTCCGCCGGTGGACGTCTCGCCGCCGCGGCTCCCGCTCGAGTTCTTCAACGGGCTCGGCGGCTTCGGCGACGGCGGACGGGAGTACGTGACGATCCTCGGCGCCGGTCAGTCGACGCCCGCCCCCTGGATCAACGTCATCGCCAACGAACGCTTCGGCTTCCAGGTGTCGGAGTCCGGCTCCGGCTTCACGTGGTCCGGCAACAGCAAGGAAAACCAGTTGAGCCCGTGGTCGAACGACCCCGTCTCCGACCCGCCCGGCGAGGCGCTCTTCGTGCGCGACGAGGCCACCGGAGAGGTCTGGTCGCCGACGGCGCTGCCGGTCCGCGAGGACTGGCCGTACCTCATCCGCCACGGCCAGGGCTACAGCCGGTTCGAGCACGAGAGCCACGGGATCGCCCTGGAGCTCGTGCAGTACGTCGCGGCGCGCGATCCGATCAAGATCTCGCGTCTCGAGATCGAGAACCGTTCGAAGAGCTCCCGCCGCCTTTCCGTCACCGGGTACGTCGAATGGGTGCTGGGCTCCTCGAGGAGCCGCTCCGCGCCGTTCGTCGTGACCCGGATCGATCCGGAGACCGGCGCCCTGTTCGCGATCAACCGGTGGAACGAGGAGTCTGCCGACCGGGTCGCCTTCGCGGATCTCGGGGGCCGGCAGACCTCCTGGACCGGAGACCGCACGGAGTTCCTGGGCCGCAACGGCACGCTCGAGCGACCGGCCGCGCTCTCCCGCGGGGCGACGCTCGCGAAGCGCACGGGCGGCGGCCTCGACCCGTGCGCCGCGCTCCAGGCGCCGGTCGACCTGCCTCCCGGCGGTCGGGCGCAGGTCGTGTTCTTCCTCGGACAGGGGGACGACGAGGAGGGCGCGCGCGAGCTCGTGAGGCGCTATCGCGCGGCGGACCTCGACGCGGTCCTCCGCGAGGTGCAGAAGGAGTGGGGGGACGTCGCGGGCGCGCTTCAGGTGAAAACGCCGGACCGCTCGATGGACGTGCTCTTGAACCACTGGCTCCTCTACCAGGCGCTGTCCTGCCGCGTGCGCGCGCGGGCCGCGTTCTACCAGGCGGGAGGCGCCTACGGGTTCCGGGACCAGCTCCAGGATGTGATGGCCCTGTCCGTGGGAGTCCGCGAGGTCACCCGCCGTCATCTCCTGACCGCGGCGGCGCGGCAATTCCTGGAGGGCGACGTGCAGCACTGGTGGCACCCCCCGTCCGGCCGCGGCATTCGAACGAAGTTTTCCGACGACCTCCTCTGGCTTCCCTACGCCACGGTGCACTACGTCGAGGTGACCGGCGACGAGGCCGTCCTCGACGAGGTCGTCCCGTTCCTCGAGGGCCCGGAGCTCGAGCCGGAGCAGGTCGAGCACTACTTCGAGCCCGCCATCTCGAAAGAGACCGGCACCCTGTTCGAGCACTGCGCGCGCGCCCTCGACCGCAGCCTCGCGGCCGGGGAACACGGTCTCCCGCTGATGGGATCGGGCGACTGGAACGACGGCATGAACCGCGTCGGCTGGCGGGGGCGCGGAGAGAGCGTGTGGCTCGGCTGGTTCCTGCACACGAACCTCTGGGAGTTCGCGAAGGTCGCGGACAAACGCGGCGAGACCGCGCGCGCGGCTCGGTGGCGCGAGCGCGTGGCCACGCTCAAGGACGCGCTCGAGAAGGCGGGCTGGGACGGCGACTGGTATCGGCGCGCGTACTTCGACGACGGCACGCCGCTCGGGTCGGCGCAGAACGAGGAGTGCCGCATCGACTCGATCGCGCAGTCGTGGGGAGTCATCTCCGGCGCCGCCGATCCCGGCCGTGTGGCTCGGGCGATGGCGGCCGTCGAGGAATACCTCGTGCGGCGCGGGGATGGTCTCGTTCTCCTCTTCACGCCCCCGTTCGACAAGACCTCGCTCGATCCCGGCTACATCAAGGGATATCTCCCGGGAGTCCGGGAAAACGGCGGACAGTACACGCACGGTGCGCTCTGGTCATTGATCGCTTTCGCCGGGTTGCGCCAGGGCGACAAGGCCGGAGAGCTCTTCTCGATCCTGAACCCGATCAACCACGCCGGGACGCGCGCCGGCGTGTACCGGTACAAGGTCGAGCCTTACGTGGCGGCCGCCGACGTCTACGCGGAGCCGCCGCACGTCGGGCGCGGCGGCTGGACCTGGTACACCGGCTCCGCGAGCTGGATGTACCGCGCCGGGATCGAGTGGATCCTGGGCTTCCGGATCCGCGGCGCCGCCCTGCACCTCGACCCGTGCATCCCGCGGTGGTGGCCGGGCTACCAGATCACGTTCCGCTACCACTCCTCGAGATACGAGCTCGTCGTCGAGAACCCGCGCGGCGCCAACTGGGGGATCACCCGGATCACCGCGGACGGGCGGGAGCTGTCGAAGGACGAGCGCGTCGTCGCGCTCGTGGACGACGGGAAGACCCATCGGATCGAGGTGGTGCTGGGGTAGGCATTTCCCTCTCCCCGCTCGCGGGGAGAGGGTCCGGGTGAGGGGTGGTGCCTTACACTCATCCCCGCTTGTTGAAGAAATCCCTCCTCGCCCTTCTCCTCTTCGGCCTCTCCCTTTCGGAGGCGCGGCCCCAGACGGCCCCCGCGCCCGGCAGCCCACTCGAACCCGCGTCCACCGGCGGCGTGATCGCGCTCGACCGGTTGCTGCACAAGCTCTCGGTTCACAAGCGGATGCTCGTGATCGGCGCGCACCCGGACGACGAGGACAACCGGCTCTTGACGCTCGTGTCGCGCAGGATGGGGGCCGAGGTCGCGTACCTGTCGCTCTCCCGCGGCGAGGGGGGGCAGAACCTGCTCGGGCCGCACCTCGGGGTGCCGCTCGGTCTCGTCCGAACGCAGGAGCTCCTCGGCGCCCGGCGGATCGACGGGGGCCGGCAGTACTTCACCCGCGCGTACGACTTCGGCTACACGCGTTCGCTCGAAGAGACGCTGTCCCTCTGGCCGAAAGACATCCTGCTCGAGGACGTGACCCGCATCGTGCGCCGCTTCCGGCCACAGGTGATCGTGACGGTCTTCAGCGGCACGCCCCGCGACGGGCACGGTCAGCACCATGCGTCGGGGGTCGTCGGCAAGGAGGTCGCGAGCGCGGACCCCGCGGCGATCCCATCGCTCGAAAAAGAGGGCCTTCTCCCCTGGAAGATCTCGGCTCTCTACTGCTGCGGTTATTCGGACCTCGCGACGATCGTCCTGCCCACCGGCGAGATCGATCCCCTGACGGGCCGCTCGTACCAGCAGATCGCGGGAGCGAGCCGCAGCAATCACCGTTCGCAGGACATGGGGGCGCTGCAGCCTGCCGGCCCCGGGCAGACGCGCCTCGCGTGGGTCGCCGGCGGGGCCGGGAAGGACTCGAAGGGCCCGTTCGAGGGGATCGACACCCGGCTGACCGCGATCGCCTCCGGGATCGGGGACGCGGCCCGCCGCGCGCGCGTCGAGGAACGACTGCGGCG
>DATIBN010000181.1:0-4592 GCA_035457525.1 Thermoanaerobaculia bacterium
CAAGCCGGGGACGATCCTCGGGACCGTGGGGTACATGTCGCCCGAACAGGTCCGGGGGCTGACCGCCGATTCCCGCACGGACATCTTCTCCTTCGGGGCGATCCTCTACGAGCTCGCGTACGGGGAGCGTGCCTTCAAGGCCGACTCGGACGTCGAGACCATGACCGCGATCCTCCGGGAAGAGCCTCCGGCGCTCCGTCGGCGCGGGGGGGTTCCGAACGAGATCGCTCGCGTGATCGCACGCTGCCTGGAGAAGAAGCCGGAAGAGCGCTTTCAATCGGCCAGCGACCTCGCGTTCGTTCTCCAGATCTTCGAGCACGCAGAGGCGGCCGAGCCGGATGAGGTGAAGCCGGCGGCGAGCGCTCTCCGCACCCCGTCGGCCGCCCGCTCCACGATCTCCGATTCGTCCCGCTCGTCGATTGCCGTGCTGCCGTTCCGCAATCTCTCGGCGGACATCGAGAACGAGTACTTCACCGACGGCATCACCGAGGAGATCATCAACGCCCTCTCGAAGATCGAAGCGCTGCGGGTCGCGTCGCGGATCTCGGCATTCGCGTTCAAGGGAAAGGACCAGGACATCCGGCAGATCGGCAGCGAGCTCGGGGTCCGAACTGTCCTGGAGGGGAGCGTTCGCCGCGCCGGCTCCCGGCTCCGGATCACCACCGAGCTCGTGAACGTCGCCGACGGATATCAGCTCTGGTCGGAGCAGTACGACCGGGAGATGGAAGACGTCTTCGCGATCCAGGACGAGATCGCGCTCGCAATCGCGAACACCCTGAAGGTCCGGCTGCTCGCGGGCGAAGAGGGGGCGCTTTTCGCCCGTCCGACCGACGACGTCGAGGCTTACAACCATTACCTGAAGGGGAAGTACTTCTTCAACCGCCGGGTGCCGAGGCAGGCGATCGTGGAGTTCGAGCGCGCGATCGCGAGAGACCCGGGGTACGCCGCGGCCCACACCGGGCTTGCCGACGCATACTGCATTTTCGGTTTCTACGGCGGGATTCCGACCCTCGACGCGTTCGCGAAGGCGCGGGCGGCGGCCTCGAAGGCGCAGGAGCTGGAACCCGACTCCGCCGACACGCACCTCGCTCTCGGTCTGGTCGAGCACTATTTCGGCTGGGACTTCGAGAAGGAGGACCGCGAGTTCGTCCGGGCCGTCGAGCTCGCGCCGCGTTCGGCCGGGGCCCACTCCTGGCTGGCGCTCAAACGCGCCTTCCTCGACGACCCCGGCCAGGCGCGGGCGAGCGCGATCCGGGCCCGGGAGCTCGAGCCCCTTTCGCCGAACGTCCATACGAACGTGGCGTGGACCTACTACGCCGAGAGGCGCTTCCCCGAGGCCGAGCAGGAGCTTCGCCGCGCCCTCGAGCTCGACCCCGAGGCTCTCTATCCGCTCTGGGCTTGCGGCCTGACGCTCCGCATGCAGGGTAAGCACGAAGAGGCGGTGGCCATGCTCGAGAAGGCGGTGGCGCTCACGGACCGCGAGCAGACCTGGTACCTCGGCCACCTCGCCTGGACCTACAGCGCGGCGGGCCGGCGCACGGACGCGCTCGCGATACTGGACGAGCTTCGCGAGCGCTCCTCCCGCGAGTACGTCGCGCCGTTCCACCTCGCGTTCATCTACGTCGGGCTCGGTGACCACGACGCCGCGATCGCGGCGCTCGAACTCGCGTGCGAACAACGCAACGCGCTCGCCTGGTGGCCGAGGTCGGCTCCGCAGTTCGACCCGCTGCGGTCGCATCCGCGCTTCGCAAACGTGCTCTCGAAGATCGTGCCGGCCTGAGGACGCGCGGCTATGATGCCCGCCGAGTTCATCCCGAAATGACGCTTCCAGCCGGCTCACGCCTCGGGCCCTACGAGATCCTTTCCGCAGTCGGCACGGGAGGGATGGGGGAGGTCTACAAGGCGCGGGACACGCGGCTCGACCGGACGGTGGCGGTGAAGGTCCTTCCCGCGAGCCTCTCCGAGAACGCCGCGTTCCGCCAGCGGTTCGAGAGAGAGGCGCGGGCGATCTCGAAGCTCTCTCACCCCCACATCTGCACGATCCACGACGTCGGCAACGAGGCCGGCGTCGAGTACCTCGTCATGGAGTTCCTGGAAGGCGAGACGCTGGCCGAGCGGATCGCGAAGGGACCTCTGCCTCTGGAGCAGGTCCTGCGCTACGGCATCGAGATCTCCGACGCCCTGGAAAAGGCGCACCGCCAGGGGGTCGTCCACCGGGATCTGAAACCGGCCAATGCCATGATTACGAAGTCGGGCATCAAGCTCGTGGACTTCGGGCTGGCGAAGCTCGACGTTCCTGCCATTGGCTCCGTCGTCTCGAGCCTCTCGGTGGTCCCCACCCAGGCAGACCTGGGACTCACTGCCCAGGGGACGATCCTCGGCACGTTTCATTACATGGCTCCCGAGCAGCTCGAGGGCGGAGAAGCCGACGGTCGCACCGACATCTTCGCTCTGGGTCTCCTCCTGTACGAGATGGCGACGGGGAGGAAGGCATTCGCCGGAAAGAGCCCGGCTTCGCTCATGGCCGCGATCCTCCACAAGGAGCCGGAGCCCATTTCTTCGTTTCAGCCGATGATTCCCCCGGCGCTCGACCGGATCGTCCGGACCTGCCTCGCGAAGGACCCGGACGACCGCTTCCAGACCGCGCACGACGTCCGGCTCCAGCTCCAGTGGATCGCGGAAGGCGGTTCGGGGGTGGGGCTGCCGGCTCTCGTCGCCTCTCGGAGGAAGAGCCGGGAGAAGCTCGCGTGGGCGCTCGTCCCGGTTGCCGCGCTCGCGGCGATTGCGGCGACGGTCCTCGTCATCCGGCTCTCGAGCGAGCCGCCGCCAGTCGTTCGGTCCTCTCTCCTTCCACCCGAGAAGTCGAGCTTCGCGTTCGAATTCGGCCCGATGGCTTTGTCACCGGACGGCAGCCGAATGGCGTTCGTCGCGACGTCATCCGGGACAAACATGCTGTGGGTCCGGCCACTCTCCGGGGCCTCGGCCCAACCGCTCGCCGGGACGGAAGGAGCTTCGAATCCCTTCTGGTCCCCGGACAGCCGGTTCCTCGGGTTCTTCGCGAAAGGGAAGCTGAACAAGATCGAGGCTTCCGGCGGGCCCCCCCAGTCTCTCGCGGACGCGTCGCTCGGCAGAGGTGGGAGCTGGAACCGCGAGGGAGTGATCCTGTTCGTCCCGAACTCCCGCGCGGTGGTCCATCGCGTTTCGGCCTCCGGTGGTGAAGCCTCGCGGGTGACGAGGCTCGACGCCGGTGCGTCGGAGGTCAGTCACCGCTGGCCGGTCTTCCTGCCGGATGGACGGCATTTCCTGTATCTCGCCCAGAGCGGTGGGGGGCCCGAAGAGAAGAACGCCATCTACGCGGCTTCTCTCGACGGCGGCGAACGGAAGCACCTCTTCGACGCCAACTCGAACGTCGTCTACGCGCCGCCGGGCTATCTCCTCTTCCACCGGGAGAGGACGCTGCTCGCGCGACCGTTCGACCCGAGGTCCCTGCGTTTCACGGAGGAAGCCTTTCCGGTCGCGGAAGACGTCCAGTACTTCGCGACCTTTGCGCAGGCGGCCTTCGCCGCCTCGGACCAGGGGTTGCTCGCGTACCAGACGGGAGTGAGCGGAGGAGAGACCCAGCTCACCTGGCTCGACCGGGCCGGCAAGCCGACGGGCACCGTCGGCGCCCCGGGGCGTCTCACCACTCCGCGGATCTCGAACGACGGGAGGCGCGTTGCCGTCCGGATCCTGGACGCCCAGTCGGTCGGCGACATCTGGATTTACGATCTCGAACGGGACACGCGGACCCGCTTCACCTTCGATCCATCCGACGAATTCGGGCCTCTCTGGTCTCGGGACGACTCCCGGGTGCTTTTCTCCGCCGCCCGGAAGAGCCCCGGAGACGTCTATCAGAGGGATTCCGCGGGCACGGCGAAGGAGCAGCCGCTCCTCTCCTCGAATGCGTTCAAGATGCCGCTCGACTGGTCGCCGGATGAACGAGTTCTCCTGCTCCAGGTGGACAACCCGCGGATGCCCACCCAGATGGACCTCTGGACGTACTCGGCCGCGGACGGCAAGGCAACGCCCTTTCTCCAGAGCGAGGCCAACGAGACCCTGGGCCGATTCTCCCCGGACGGGCGCTGGATCGCCTACGTCTCGAACGCCTCGGGCAGGGAGGAGGTTTACGTCGTGCCGTTTCCCGGACCGGGCGGCGAGTGGCAGATCTCGACGGCCGGCGGCCGGGCACCGATCTGGACGAGGGGCGGTCGCGAGATCGTCTACCAGGCTCCGGGGGACGAGATCATGGCGGTCGAGGTGAGGACGTCGCCCGCCTTCGAGGCGGGGATCCCGAAGACCTTGTTCAAGACCCACCTCCGGCCGCCGCCGGGACGGCAGTTCGACGTCACGCCCGACGGCGAACGTTTCCTCGTCAACCTCAGGCCGGGCGACCAGGTTTCCGATCCGATCACACTGGTCCAGAACTGGGTCGCAGGCCGGAAGCCCTGACGCGCTAGGGGGCGACCGCCGTCCCGAAGATCGGGAAGTGGCTCGCCGCGCCCATGAAGAACAGCATCGGGATCGACAGCCACGCGTTGGTGCGCGACGCGAGG
>DATIBN010000182.1:0-36896 GCA_035457525.1 Thermoanaerobaculia bacterium
GGCAGCGTCTCCACGTCGAGCTGGGTCGAGGAGTCGGAGAGCGCGCGGTCCGGGTCGTCGTGGACCTCGAGGAAGAAGCCGTCCACGCAGCCGGTGGCGGCCGCGGCTCGGGCGAGCACCGGAGCGTACTGCTTCAACCCACCGGTCTCCCGTCCGCCGCCCGGAAGCTGGAGGGAATGCGTCGCGTCGTAGACGATCGGATACCCCAGCCTCCGCATGATGGCGAACGACCGCATGTCGACGACGAGGTCGTGGTACCCGAACGACGTGCCCCGTTCGCAGAGCAGCAGCTTCTCGTTCCCGGCGGCACGGCACTTCTCCACCACCTTGTCCATGTCGTCGGGCGCCAGGAACTGCCCTTTCTTGACGTTCACGGCCTTTCCCGTCCTCGCGGCCGCAACCAGGAGGTCCGTCTGCCGCGAGAGGAACGCGGGGATCTGGAGCACGTCGAGGACCGCCGCCGCCGGGCCCACCTGCATCGGCTCGTGGACGTCGGAGATCAAGGGGAGGCCGGTCTCGCGTTTCACTTCCGCGAGGATGTCGAGGCCTTCCACGAGTCCCGGGCCGCGGAACGAGTCCTTCGAGGAGCGGTTCGCTTTGTCGAACGACGACTTGTAGACGATCTTCGCGCCGGTCTCCTTCGCGATCCCGGCGAGCCGCCGCCCCATCGCGACCGCGTGGGCGCGGGACTCGATGACGCACGGTCCGGCGAAGAAGATCGGCGGCGAACCGCCGCCGATCGCGAAACCCGGCGCAATGTCGATCCGTCGGACGTCGCTCAGGCGCTCTCCTCGCCACGCAGGCGCGCCGGGACCGCTTCGGCCTCCGCCGCCTGCTCGCGCACCGCGCGGTGAGCCTTCGCCGCCCGGATGAAGTCGCGGAAGAGCGGATGACAGGCGAACGGCTTGCTCTTCAGCTCCGGGTGGAACTGGCATCCGAGGAACCACGGATGGTCGGCGTGGAGCTCGATGATCTCGACGAACTTCCTGTCCGGCGACATCCCGGTGAAGGACATCCCCGCTTCCTTCAGCTGCGGGACGAACTCGTGGTTGACCTCGTACCGGTGCCGGTGGCGCTCCGAGATCACGTTCTCGCCGTAAGCGCGGGCGGCGAACGAGCCGGGAGAGAGCTCGCACGGGTACTTGCCGAGCCGCATCGTCCCGCCGAGCGCTTCGACCCCGATCAGGTCTCGCAGCTTGAAGATCACCTTGTGCTTCGGGTCCTCGTCGAACTCGGTCGAGTTCGCTCCTTCGAGTCCGGCGACGTGCCGCGCGTACTCGATGACCGCCGTCTGCAACCCCAGGCAGATCCCGAAGTACGGCACCTTCTTCTCTCGCGCGTACTGGATCGCCCGCATCATCCCCTCGACACCGCGCCGTCCGAAGCCGCCCGGCACGAGGACCGCGTCCGCCCGCACGAGCGCCTCCGGGTACTGCTCGTTCTCCAGCGTCTCGGCGTCCACGTACTGGAGCTTCACGCGCACGTTGTTGGCGATCCCGCCGTGCGCGAGCGCCTCGTTCAGGGACTTGTAGGAGTCGCCGTAATCCACGTACTTCCCGACGACCGCGATCTCGACCTCGCCGGCGGGGTTCTTGATCCGGTTGACGAGGTTCTCCCACTTGGAGAGGTCGCGGTCGTAGTGGGGCAGGTTCAGCAGGTCGAGCAGGATCTCGTCGAGCCCCTCCGCCGCGAACTGCAGCGGCACCTCGTAGATCGAGGGGACGTCCTTCGCCGTGATGACCGCCTCGACCGGCACGTTGCAGAAGAGGGAGATCTTGCGCTTGACGTCCGTGGGAAGGGGGCGGTCCGTGCGGCAGAGCAGGACGTCCGGCTGGATCCCGATCGAGAGGAGGTCCTTGACCGAGTGTTGCGTGGGCTTCGTCTTCAGCTCGTCGGACGCCTTGATGTAGGGGACCAGCGTCAGGTGCACGTTGACGGCGTTGCCCCGCCCGGCCTCCTGGCGCATCTGGCGGATCGCCTCCAGGAACGGGAGCGACTCGATGTCACCGACGGTGCCGCCGATCTCGATCAGCACGACGTCGGCGTCGGGTCCGACCTTCCGAATGGATTCCTTGATCTCGTCGGTGACGTGGGGGACGACCTGGACGGTCTTTCCGAGGTAGTCCCCGCGCCGCTCGCGCTCGATGACCGTCGCGTAGATGCGCCCGGCGGTGGTGTTGTTGACCCGGGACCCGGTCATCGAGGTGAACCGCTCGTAGTGGCCGAGGTCGAGGTCGGTCTCCGCCCCGTCGTCGGTGACGTAGACCTCGCCGTGCTGGAAGGGCGACATCGTGCCGGGATCCACGTTGATGTAGGGATCGAACTTGGCCAGCGCGACCTTGAAGCCGCGGGCCTCGGCGAGCGCGCCGATGGACGCCGCCGCGATTCCCTTGCCGAGCGAGGACACGACCCCGCCGGTCACGAAAACGTACTTTGCGGTCATCGAATCGCCCCCTTTCCAACGGTATTTCGGAGTTGCAGCAACTCTTCCGCCTTGGCGAGATCCTCTGGAGTATCCACCCCGATCGAGTCGGCGATCGCCTCTCCCACCCAGATCGACCAACCCGCTTCCAGCCAGCGCAGCTGCTCCAGGGACTCCGCCCGCTCGAGCGGGGAGGGGGAGAGCGTCGCGAGCTTCGCCAGCGTCGCCGCCCGGTAAGCGTACAGGCCGAGGTGCTTCCGGTAGGCGGGGGGGCCGTTTCGCGGGTACGGGATCGGCGCGCGCGAGAAGTAGAGAGCCCGCCCGTCCGAGGCGACCGCGACCTTGACCACGTTCGGGTCGGCCGCTTCGCCCTCCGGAATCGGGAGCGCCACCGTGGCGATCTCCCGATCGGGCGAGGCGAGCAGCGTCGCGACGGCGAGGTCGATGTTCTCCGCGGGCATGAGAGGCTCGTCCCCCTGAACGTTCACGTACACGTCGCCGGACAGGCCCGCCGCCGCCTCCGCCAGCCGATCGGTTCCGCTCGCCGCATCGGGCGACGTGAAGACCGCCTCGCCCCCTTCGCGCCGCACGACGTCCGCGATGCGGGCGTCGTCGGTGGCGACGAGAACCCGGTCGAGGCTCCGGGCCGCCCGCGCGGCGGCCAGCACGTGGAGCACCATCGGGGTGCCGGCGAGGGGTGCGAGGGGCTTTCCGGGAAACCGAATGGAGGCGTAACGGGCGGGAATCAGTCCGATGACTTTCATGAAGACATCGGGACTATAGAGTAGCGTGCCTTCCGGGATCGGTCAAGGATCGGAATCTCCCGCTCCGGCGATCGGCGGCCTTTCGCGCCCCGCCGTCGCCGGGTTGTACGTGCTGGCCGTCGCGATCGCCGCTCTGGCAGCCGCGCGCGCCGTTCTCTCCGCGCACGCCGAGCGCGAGCTGTCGCGGACGGGCGCCGCGCGCTGGATCTGGTATTCGCGCGACGTGAAAGAGCCGCGGGAGCTGGCGTTCGTGGCCACGCGCGACGTCGTTCTCGGTCGCCGGCCTCCGCGCGCGACGGCGAAGGTTTTCGGTGACCGCTGGCACGTGCTCTGGATCAACGGGCGCCGGGTCGGGGGCGCGAGGCAGAAGCCGGGCGATCCGCTCGCGCTCTACGAGGTCGCTCCGTACCTGGCAGCGGGAAGGAACCGCATCGCGATCGAGACCGGCAGCGAGACGGGAATCGGCGGGCTGCTCTTCTCCCTCGACATCTCGGACTGGGGGAGGGACGCGGTCGTGTCCGACGGACGGTGGCGCGTGGACCCCTCGCGCCGCGCGATCATCGGCGGCGGCCGGTACCGTCCGGACGTCTGGGGATCGCCTCCGATGTATCCGTGGGGATGGCCGCGGGTCCCGCGGCCGGACGAGCCACCTCTCTAGATCTGGGGCTCGTTCTTGACGAGGGCGTCGAGGGCCTGGCGCGCCGCGGCGCAGTACGGGTTCTCCGTGTCGTAGCCCGCGAGCGTGATCACCTTCCGGTAGGCCGCCACCGCGCGGTCCACGTCCTCGATCGCGTGGTGGTAGATCCGCCCGACGAGGAGGCGAGCCGCCAGGTTCGAGGGTGCGGCCGCGAGCGCCTTTTCGCAGAAGACGAGCGCGACGTCGTACCGCTCCTCGGCCGCGGCCGTCAGCGCGCGCTGCACGTAAAGCCGCGCCTCGCCGTCGGCATCCCGGCGCCCCGAGAAGAACGGGAACTGACGGAGGCTCTCCGCCAGGGTGTGAATCGCGGTCGGGTGTCGCGGCATCTGGGAGTTCTAGAAAGAGTATAGGGCCGAATTGTGGGAACTCAAGAAAATCTTCGGCGGGAAGGCCTCACAGCCTTACTTTAGTCGGACACCAGTCCGTGGCTTGCTCGACTCGAAACGGTCGTCCCGAATGAAATCAGGCTATTCGTTTGAATCTCCGAAACTCTTCTCGAGCGGAGGCGTTCCAGTCCGCAAGGATTAAGGCGATCACCCCACACGATCGATGACGGATTCGGTTGCGAGGAGGAGACCGTCCTTCGCCTCGGACTCCGGGAACGAACCGAGCGCCACCCGCGCTGCGCCGGCGTAGTCGCGCGCGAGCGATCGGGTCTCTGCCAGCCCGCCGTGCCGCTCCGCGATCTCGAGGATCTCGACGGGTGCGACGCTGTCGAACTCGCGCTCGCGCATGACGAGCGCGACCCGCTCCCGCTCCGCGGGCGTGGCACGGGGGAGCGACAGGAGAAGCGGCATCGTGAGCTTGCCTTCGCGCAGATCGTTCAGGACGGGCTTGCCCGTCGCCTCGACGCTGCCGGTGTAGTCGAGCAGGTCATCGATCAACTGGAACGCGACGCCCAGACACCTCCCGTACTCCGCGAGACGCTCCGCGGCGACCAGGTCCCCGCGGGGCGCGAAATGCGCCGGCAGCCGGCACGCCGCGGAGAAGAGGTCCGCGGTCTTGCGGCGGATGATGTCCAGCGCTTCCTCGCGCGTGATCTGGAGGCTGCCCGTCTTCTCCGTGCCGATGATCTCGCCCTCGATCATCGAGAGCGTCGTGTCGGAGAGGACCTTCAGGATCGTCAGGTCGCCTTCGTCGAGCGCGATGCCCATTGACTTCGTGTAGAGGTAGTCGCCGAAAAGGACGGTCAGGTTGTTTCCCCAGCGCGCGTTGGCGGAAGTGCGGCCGCGGCGAAGCCGGGCTTCGTCGATGACGTCGTCGTGGACGAGCGTTGCGGTATGGATGAACTCGATGACGGTCGCGTACCGGACGTCCCGGCGCCCCTTTTCGTCGTACTCGAGCAGCCGTGAGCAGAGGAGAAGAAGCGCAGGACGGATGCGTTTGCCGCCGCCCTGCGCGAGGTGACCGCCGATCCGGTCGATCGTCGGAATGGGGGAGCGGAAGTGAAGAAGAAGCTCCTCCTCGACGAGCGAGAGCTTGTCCGAGATGAGGTCGTAAGCGCGGAGGAGGCGCGCGTTGCCGGCGCGCGGCGGGAAGATCATCGGTAGTTCGTGAACTGCAGGGGAAGCCCGAAGTCCCCGTCGCGAACGGTCGCCATCGCGCTCTGGAGGTCGTCCTTGCTGCGCCCCGACACGCGCACCTGGTCCGCCTGGATGGCTGCCTGGACCTTGAGCTTCCGGTCCTTGATGGCCTTGACGATCTCCTTCGCTTTCTCGGAGGGGATGCCCTGCTGGATCTTCGCGACCTGCCGGACCGTTCCTCCCGCGGCGGCTTCGACCTTTCCGTAATCGAGCGCCTTGACGGCGACGTGGCGCCGGACGAGCTTCGTCTCGAGAATGTCGATGACGGATTTCAGCTTGTGCTCGTCGTCGGAGATGAGGACGACCTCGAGCTCTTTGTCCTTCAGCTCGATCTTCGACGCGCTGCCCCGGAAATCGAACCGGGTGGCGATCTCCTTCGACGCCTGCTGGACGGCGTTGGCGACCTCCTGCAGGTCGACCTTGCTGACCACGTCGAAGGAGAAATCCTGGGGCATCTCACCACCTTGTCATCCCGAGGCGCGCAGCGCCGAGGGATCTCTACCTTTTATCAAAGAGATCCCTCGCTTCGCTCGGGATGACCGCCTTCGGCGGTCAATTCTCGACGATCCGCGTGCCCGGAGGGCCCGTGATGCGGAAGTCCGCGGCGGGCCGTGCCTTGCCGCGCTTCCACGTCTCGAAGCGGAACTCCGTCCGGTTGCCGGCGGCATCCTGGTAGGAAAGCTCGCGAACGCCGCCGTCCTTCTCGATCGCGAGGCGCAGCCACGCGAGCTCGGGCCGGGAGACGCGCGGCGTCAAGAGCAGGCGGGTCCCCGGCGGATCGGCTCCGGCGTCGACCGAGATCTCGTACTGTCGTCCGAGCTCCTCCGGCCGGGTCAGGAACACGACGGGGAGCCTCGCCTTCTCGTCCTCGGACAGCCGGCGCACCGTGAGCTGCCGGTCCTCGGGGGAAAAGAATCTCCCTTCACCGGAGTCGTACGTGAACACCTTCTTCTCCGGGGCGGTGTAGTCGAAGCGTACGCGCTGGGGCGCCTGGATCCAGACGGTCCCGGCCTCCCGTCGCGCGGTCGCGAACCCCGACGGCGTGTAGATCTGGACGAAGTTCGACCCGTGCGCGCCGCCGTCGGTGTAGCGCTCGAGAGCGAGCTCGAGCGCCGCGGCGGCCGGAGCCGGGACGCCCGAAGCGCCCGATTGAGCCGGGCTCGCCGTGACGGGAGGCGCCGGGGGCGTGACGGTCTTCTGCGCCACGGCTGCCGCCGCGAGGCCGGCGCCGAGGAGAAGGATCGTGATGAGACGCTTCACGAAGCAGCCACAACAGTCGCGTGTCGGCGCATATTCGGGCGATTCCTTCGATCAGTGCCGGAAGTGCCGGCGCGGCGCGATCAGGAACGCCATCTGGTGCTGGTCGGCCGCGGCAATGACCTCCTGGTCGCGGATCGATCCACCGGGTGCGACGACGGCCGTCACGCCCGCTTCCGCGAGAGTGTCCAGGCCGTCGCGGAACGGGAAGAAGGCGTCGGAAGCCGCGCCGCAGTTGACGATCGGGAGGACGGGCTTCGACGCCGCCAGCCGGCACGCGTCGACGCGGCTCATCTGACCGGCCCCGATTCCGATGGTCTGCCGCGCGTTGGCGAGCACGATGGCGTTCGACTTCACTCGCCGCACGACTTTCCAGGCGAGCTCGCAGGCGGCGCGCTCGACGGCCGTGGGCTTGCGCTGCGAGACGAGCCTCCACGCCGAGGTCTGGTCCGGCTCGGAGTCCGCGTCCTGGAGCAGCAGGCCGCCCTCGATTCGCTTCCAGTCGACGGTGTCGGAGGGCCGTCGCGACACGGGCAGCCGCAGGAGCCTCACGTTCGGTTTCTTCGTGAAGAAGTCGATCGCCTCCTGCGTGAAATCGTCGGCGGCGACCGCCTCGACGAAGTGCTGAAGGACGAGCGACGCGAGCGCTCCGTCCACCCTTCCCCGGATCGCGATGATGCCGCCGAAGGCCGCGAGCGGATCGCAGGCGAACGCGCGACCGAAGGCTTCGAGCACCGTGTCTCCGATGGCCGCGCCGCACGGGTTGTTGTGCTTGACGATGACGGCCGCGGGTCGGTCGAAGTCGCGGGCGAGACTCACCGCCGAATCGAGATCGAGCAGGTTGTTGAACGACAGCTCCTTGCCCTGGAGCATCTCGAAGCGGACGAGGGCGTCGTCCGGCGCGGAACGATCTCGATACAGCGCCGCGCGCTGATGCGGATTCTCTCCGTAGCGGAGCGATCCGATCCGGTCGAACGCAAACACGATGTTCTCGGGGAAGCCCTCTTCCGGCCGCCGCGCGTCCGCGAGATAACGCGCGATGGCCGCGTCGTAGGCAGCCGTCCGCGCGAACGCGCGCGCCGCGAGCCTTTCCCGGGTTTCGAGCCGCGTTCCGCCCGTCTCCCGGATCTCCTCCAGGATCTCGGCGTAGTCCCCGGGCTCGACGACGACGGCCACCCGGGCGTGGTTCTTCGCCGCGGCGCGGATGAGAGCGGTCCCGCCGATGTCGATCATCTCGATCGTGTCGGCGCGGCCGGCGCCACGCGCGACGGTCTCCTCGAACGGGTACAGGTTCACGACGACGAG
The DNA here is from genome assembly GCA_035457525.1 of Thermoanaerobaculia bacterium. Lineage (GTDB taxonomy): Bacteria > Acidobacteriota > Thermoanaerobaculia > UBA5066 > Gp7-AA6 > Gp7-AA6. Next base: position 8,029 of record DATIBN010000182.1, read on the forward strand.
GTCGAAGGCTTCGATGGCCGCGGCCTCCATGTCCCGGGCATGATCGTCGCGCGTCGAGTCGGCCAGGACGCCGCCGAAGATTTTCGGGTGGAGCGTCTTCACGCGGCCGCCGAGGATCTCGGGGAAACCCGTTTCCTCCTCGACCAAGGCCACGTCGACGCCAGCCTTCTTCAGGTGCGCCGCGGTGCCGCCGGTCGAGACGACCTTGATACCCGCGTCCGCCAGGCCGCGGGCGAGGTCGTCGACCCCCGTCTTGTCGTGCACGGAGACGAGCGCCCGTCGGACGGGGGTGACCGACTTGGGGAAAGGGATGGGCTCGGGCATCCGGCAGGAGTATAGCTATCGTCGTGGAACACGACCTCGAAGTCGACGCGCGCGGTCTGTTGTGCCCCCTGCCGGTCCTGCGGCTCGCGCGAGCCCTTCGCTCCGCGCCTCCGGCAACGGTGGCGATCCTCTTGGCGACCGATCCGGCGGCCGCGGAAGACGTCGCGATCTTCTGCCGGGAGCGGGGTCACGAGCTCCTGTCGGAGGAGCGGGACGGAGAGGTGCTGAAGTTCCGCGTCGCTAAAACAGTTTCAGCAGGATGACGTTGACGACGAAGCCCTTCACCCCGTGGCGGACGACCGGCACCCCCACCTCGAAGCGGAGGAGCGAGTTCTCCCACGGCCCGTTCAACGAGCCCAGGAGACCGGCGCCCGCGAAGTACGTGTTGTCGAATCCGGACCTTTTGTCGCGCACGATCGCCTGGTCGAAGATCGCCTCGAAGCGGATGATGTCCTCGATGTTGAGGCCGTAGGAGACGCTCCCCACCAGGGCCGTCTCGGTCCGGACGCTCCCGCTCTTGAATCCGTGGAGAGGCGCCCCCGAGAAAGCACCGAATTCGTACTTCGAGAACCGGTCGAGGTCCTGCCCGTCGAGATAAGTCAGCGCGACGTGCAGCTTCCGGAAGCCCGGAAAGTACTGGTCCTTCGAGAGCGACAGCTGGTACTTCACGTAGTCGCGGTGGCGCAGATCGAACTCGGTCGTCGCGGGGTTGCCCCAGAGGTCCCACTCGCGCCGCCGGTAGTACCCGCCGACGGCGGTCGCGTTGAACCCCTTGTAGTTGCCGACCAGCCGCAGCTCCGCGCCGTCGGTGAACGTGTCGACGGGCGTGACGAAGAGCGGGCCGGTCTCCTCGTCGCGCTGGTAGTTGTCCCAGCGTGTGAAAACGCCGAGAGACGTCTTGACGTAGGGCCCGATCGGTCGTCCGACGTTGACCTGGAAGACCGCCGGAAGGTGCTTGATCTTCTCGTCGAGGATCTCCCGGCCGTCGCGGTAGGCCGTATCCCCGAACGGAAACGCGACCGCGAAGAGGTCGGCGCCGAGGTCGAACCGCCCTCCGCCGAGCGACGGGTCGGTGTAGTTCGCCGTGAGCAGCGCGCCGCCGAAGAAGACCGAGAGCTGCTTGCCCCGGCCCCAGAGGTCGAAGTTGAAGTGCTGGATGCCGAGGAGCGGGATCGGGTAGTCGAGGGAGTCGTCGTAGAAAGCGCCGCCGAGCGCGAACGTGCTCTTCTTCGAGACCTTCTCCTCGACGATGCGCTCGCCCGGCCGCGCCGGGTCGGGAACGAGGTACCGCATGCCGTGATCGGTATCGCGGATCATCTGGAGGTCCGACGCGTACGCGGCCTTGCGGCGGGGGTCGAAGTCGGGCGGGTCGATCTCGACCTTCGTCAACCGGACGAGCCCCTCGATGGCGGTGGTTCGGCCCGCCGTGGAAAACACCTGCTGGCCCTTGATCTCGAGCGGGAGGGAGACGTCCGCGCGGTCCGGCACGGGGCGGAAGAGCTCCGACTGGACGTTCGAGAGCGTGTCGCCCTTCAGGTTGAGCTGAACGGAATCGCGCCGCAGGAGCGCGAACGTCGCGGCGTCGATCCAGACCTTGCCCCGGTAGACCGGCCGGTCTCCGACCGCCGCCTTCGGCGTGAAGTTGATCTCGTAGGCGCGCCGGCCCTCCACCGTGGACTCACCGGCGAGCTCGTACCGGTAGTCCTCCGTCAGCCGGATGTCGAGCGGCAGCGTCGTGACCTTCTCCGGCTGCAGGATGGGGATCTTCGGGAGCGTCTTGCCCTTCCACTTGACCCCGTTCAGGAAGAACTCCTGCCAGACCCAGTCGCCCGCCTCGCCGCGACGCAGGAAATACGGTCCGCGGATCGTGAGATCGAAAGTCTCGTTCACCTCGGCGACCCGGAAGCGCAGCGAGGCTTCCATGTTCGCGACGAATGAGGTGACCCTTTCCCTCTGACCGGCCTCCCACGCGCGCTCGCGCGCGACGATCTCGTCGGCGGTCAGCCCCCGCGTTGCTCCCACGTCCACCGCCGTTCGCTCGTCGGGCCGCCGGGCCGGCTCGAGGACGACCGCGAGCGGACCGCGCGACAGGTCGAGCTCCAACGTCTTCGTGCCCCGAAGCTCGAAGTCGCGCTTTGCACCGGAGGCGAGGTTCTCGACCGATGCCTTCGCGTATGTTCCGCCGGAGAGCCCGAGCGTGGCGCGTCCGGCCGGGTCCTCGGAGAGGAGCAGGATCGGCGTGAACTTCTTCCCCTCGAAGAAGCGCAGGACGGAGAACGTCGTTCCGTCGGCGCGGGTCGCCGTCGTCTCCGTCGGGTCCCGCGATACGTCCTCGGTCCAGTACCGCTGGAGGCGCGCGAGCGACTCCAGGTCCGGCGCGTCGACGACACGTTCCGGCGTCGCGAAGAGGCCGACGATCTGCGGTACGGCGCCGGCGTTTCGGATTGCGTCCACGACCTCGCCGGCCGCGCTTCGGCCGGGCGTGCGGAGGAGGAAGAGCCAGCGCCCCTTACCCTCCTCGGAGGTCGCGGGCGGCTGGCGGCCCGCGAACGCCGCGATCGCGTCGTAGTACGCGGAGAGCCCCTCCTCGAGGTCGAGCGAAAAGGGCTCTCCGGGGCCGCGCGAGAAGTCGACCCCGACGCGAGCCGCGGGGGATGCCGCCCGCACCGCAGACGAAAGAGTCTTGATCGCGAACGGCAGCCGGGTCCGGGACGGCTCGTCCGAGGTCTGTGAGAAACGGGTGAAGTCGAGGACGACCGCGACGGCGCCCGCCGTGCGCGCGAGGCGGGATGCATCCCGAAGCACTCCGTCCTCGGACAAATCCGCCACCTCGAAGAGGACGACGCAGCGCTCGAGCGACTCCGGGATCTCGTCCTTCGAAGTGACCTGGACGATCCCGAACGGTGGACCCGCCGGGCAGGTTCGATCCGGCCGCTCGGCCGCGATCGTGAGGCGCTCCGCGGCGGCGGCGGCCGTACCGGCGAGAAAAAGAAAAACGCCCGCGAGCGCGCGGGCGTATCCATCGCGGCGGAACGTTCTCATCAGAGTTCGGACAACGACGGCGTCGGGGGAGTTGTTCCCACGGATCCCTCAGGGGATCCGGGAAGTCCCCCGGAGCCTCAAGCCCGGCGCGCCTTCTCCTTCTCGCGCGGCGCCTCGGCGACGACCGACGCGACGGGCGGCTTCGGCGCCGCCTCGGCCGGCACGAGCCCGAGCGTCTTGCGCAGCTTCGTCTCGATCTCGTTCGCGAGCTCCGGGTTCTCCTTCAGGAACTGCTTCGCGTTCTCACGGCCCTGGCCGATGCGGAGGTCGCCGTAGGAGAGCCAGGCTCCCGACTTCTCCACGATCTTCGCCTCGAGGCCGAGGTCGATGAGCTCTCCGGCGCGCGAGATCCCCTCGCCGTAGTTGATGTCGAACTCGGCCTGGCGGAACGGAGACGCGACCTTGTTCTTGACGATCTTCACCTTCGTGCGGGAGCCGACGACGACGTCGCCGTCCTTCAGCGACGCGATGCGTCGGATGTCGATGCGGATCGACGAATAGAACTTGAGCGCGCGGCCCCCCGTCGTCGTCTCGGGGTTCCCGAACATGACCCCGATCTTCTCGCGGATCTGGTTGATGAAGATGAGGCTCGTCCGGGACTTGGAGACGATCGCCGTCAGCTTGCGCAGGGCCTGCGACATGAGACGGGCCTGAAGACCCATCTGCGCCTCGCCCATCTCGCCCTCGATCTCCGCCTTGGGGACGAGCGCCGCGACCGAGTCGACGACGATCACGTCGAGCGCGCCGGAGCGGATCAGCATCTCCGCGATCTCGAGCGCCTGCTCGCCGTTGTCGGGCTGCGACACGAGGAGGTTGTCCGTGTCCACCCCGAGCTTCTTCGCGTAGTCGGCGTCGAGCGCGTGCTCCGCGTCGATGAAACCGGCGAGCCCGCCGGTCTTCTGGGCCTGGGCGATGATCTGGAGGGAGAGCGTCGTCTTCCCGGACGATTCCGGGCCGAAGATCTCGACGACGCGGCCCCGGGGGATGCCGCCGATGCCGAGCGCGGCGTCCACGGCGAGCGATCCGGTGGGGATGACCGAGACCGGCACCTCCGGGCGGTCCCCCAGACGCATGATCGAGCCCTTTCCGAACTGTCGTTCGATCTGCGTCAGCGCCGTTTCGACTGCCCGCCACTTCTCGTTCGATTTCACGCTCGACATGTGTTCACCTTTTTCACCGGGGGGCTCTCCTCGTCCTCTTGGAATTTGGGCGATTATAGACTCCGGAAAAACGCGGACCGCGCCGCGATCGGCCGCCCGCGGAACTTCCGCCGGAGCGCCTTTCGAATCCGATGACGACATCCTCACCGGAATCCGCCGTCTCGCGAGCCGACGTCGGCCGAGCGATGCGCGAGCAGCCGCTCGCGACCATTCTCGCCACCGGTTTCGGCGCGGGCTTCGCGCCGATCGCGCCGGGCACCGCCGGCTCCTTTCTCGCGCTCGCGGCCGGCTGGATCGCCGTCGCGACTTTTTCTTCTCACATGCCCAGTGTTGTCGCGGGGGTCGGACTCTTGACGTCCGGGCTCGTCGTGGCCGCCCTGGCGGTCCCTTTGACGGGGAGAGTCGCCGCTGCTCTCGGAGCGAGCGACCCCGGCTGCATCGTGCTCGACGAGATGGCCGGCCAGCTCATCGCATCGGCCGTCGTGCCCCTTTTCGCGTACTCCTCCCCGGCGACGGCCGCGGGGATGTGGCTGGCGTCCTTCTTTGCGTTCCGGCTCTTCGACGTGTGGAAGCCCGGCCCCATCCGGAGGTGGCAGGACCTCCCCGGCGGCTGGGGAATCGTCATCGACGACGTCGCCGCCGGCCTGTGCGCGGCCGGCTTCACGGCGGCGCTCGCCGCGGGCGTGTCGGGCCTGTGAACCTCGAGCTTGCCGAGCGCGACGGGGCGGTCCTGCCGGACGAGCCCCTCGCCCGGCACACGACGCTCCGGATCGGCGGCCCGGCCCGGCGCTACTGCCGGGTCCGCACGGAGGAAGGCCTCTCGCAGGTCCTGGCGGCGGCGCGCGAGGCGGCCGAGCCCCTGGCTCTCCTCGGAATGGGCTCGAACGTGCTCGCGGCCGACGAGGGGTTCCCGGGCTGGGTCGTGCGGCTCGAAGGGGATTTCCTCGAGCTCGCCGTCGAAGGCGAAAGGCTCGTCGCCGGCGGCGGAGCGGCGCTCGGCGGGGCCTGCGCCGCGGCGGCGCGCGCGGGGCTGTCGGGCCTCGAGTCGATCTCCGGGATCCCGTCGTCGATGGGTGGCGCCGTGCGGATCAACGCGGGAGCCTACGGAGGAGAGATCTTCCAGGTCCTCGAGAGCGTCCGGCTCGTCGCGCGCGACGGAACCCGACGGGTGGCGTCCGCCGCCGAGATCCCGCACGGGTACCGATGGACGAAGCTGTGCGAGACGGGGGAGATCGTCGCGCAGGTGACCCTGCGGCTCGCGCCGACGTCGCGCGAGGTGATCGAGGAGAGAACGCGGGTCGTCCGCGAGAAACGCCGCGGGGCGCTCCCGGGGGAGCCCAACGCCGGGAGCATCTTCAAGAACCCGCCGGGAGACTACGCCGGGCGGCTGATCGAGGCGTGCGGGTTGAAGGGGGAGCGGCGGGGCGGGGCGGAGATCTCGACGCGGCACGCGAACGTGATCGTCAACCTCGGCGGGGCCCGGGCGGCCGACGTGCTCGCGCTCATGACGCTCATGCGCGACTCGGTCCGCGACCGGTTCGGCGTTACCCTCGCTCCCGAAGTGGAGTTCCTGGGGCTCGAGTGGAAGTGACCTCGTGAGAGTGGTGCTCCTCGCCGGGGGGGGCGGCACCCGCCTCTGGCCGCTGTCGACCCCGACCCGTCCCAAGCAGTTCCTGCCGCTCGTTTCCGAGAAGAGCCTGCTGGCGGATACGTTCGAGCGTATTGCGCCGATTGCGCGGGACGTCTTCGTCGCGACGGGAGAAGCGCACGCGGATCTGGTCCGCCGCGAGCTCCCGGGCGTTCCCGCGGATCGCATCTTCGCCGAGCCGGCCCGGCGGAACTCGGGTCCCGCCATCCTGCGGGCCGCGCTCGACTTCGAGCGGGACGGCGACCCGGTCACCGCGGCCGTCCCCTCGGACCACGCCGTCACCGACGCCGGTGCGTTCCGACGGGCTCTCGAACGGGCGGGGAAGGCCTGCGACTCCTCCACGGTCGTGGTCCTCGGGGTCCGGCCGGCCCGTCCCGACACGGACTTCGGTTATCTTGAAGTCGCGGACCCGGAGGCTGCCAATGGACGTGAAGTCGTGCGTTTCGTGGAGAAGCCCGGCCTCGTGGAGGCCGGAGACCTCGTCGCGTCCGGGCGCCACTACTGGAACGCGGGCATCTTCGTCTTCCGACCGTCGCGGTTCCTGGCCGAGGCGCGGCGAGTGGCGCCCGACCTCGTGAAGGGAGTGGAGCGCTTCCGCGAGAAGGCCGCGGCCGGCGCGAAAGAGGCCCGCGCCGCGTGGGAGTCGCTCCCGGCGATCTCGCTCGACTACGCCGTGATGGAGAAGGCCCGGGGGGTCCGGGCGATCGAGCTCGACGCGGGCTGGAGCGACGTCGGGACCTGGAGGTCCGTCCGCGAGATGCGGGGGCCCTCCGACGCCTCCGGGAACCTGATCGTCTCCGATCGGCCGGTCCTCGCCCCGGGCGTCCGGAACACCGCGATCGTGGTCGGGGAAGAGGGTGTGCTCGTCCTGCCGTTCGACCGGGAGGGCGATCTCCGGTCGCACGTCGAAAACCTCGAGCGGGGAAAGCGCGAGTGACTCTCGCCAACGACAAGGACATCGCTCGCCTGCGCGAGAACGTCGGCCGGGTCTACCGCGGGGAGCGCCGAACGATCGACCTCGTGTTGACCGCGCTCCTCTCCCGCGGTCACATCCTGATCGAGGACGTACCCGGAGTCGGGAAGACGACGCTCGCCCGCGCGCTCGGGCGGAGCCTGTCGCTCGACTTCCGGCGGATCCAGTTCACGAGCGACACGCTTCCGGCCGATGTCCTCGGGATCACCGTCTTCCACGCGGCGAGCGACCGCTTCGAGTTCCATGCGGGCCCGCTCTTCGCCAACATCGTGCTGGCCGACGAGATCAACCGGGCGACGCCCAAGACCCAGTCCGCGCTGCTCGAGGCCATGAACGAGGGCGCCGTCACGGTCGAATCGGAGCGCCGGGAGCTGCCGCAGCCCTTCATGGTCGTCGCGACCCAGAACCCCGTCGAGTACCTCGGCACGTACCCGCTGCCGGAGTCGCAGATGGACCGGTTTTTCCTGCGTCTCGCGCTCGGCTACCCGACCGCGGACGAGGAGAAGACGTTGCTCAAGAGCGGCGGTACGGAGCGCGAGCTCGCATCGCTGCCCGCGGTTCTCGAGCGCTCGGCGGTTCTCGAGCTCCAGGACGCGACCGAGAACATCCGGGTGGCCGACCGGTTGCTCGACTACCTGCACGCCCTCGTGCTCGCGACCCGCAAGTCCGGAGACCTGCGCCTTCCGGTCTCGACGCGCGGAGCCCAGGCGCTCTATCGCGCGACGCAGGCTTACGCGCTGGTGCAGGGACGCGATTACGCGATTCCCGACGACGCGCAGGCGGTCGCGGAGCCGGTGCTCGCGCACCGGATCCTCTCGCTGTCGTCGGACGGCTTCGGCGCCGGCGGGCGCGAGAAGGAGTTCATCCGGAGGGTGCTGACGCAGACAGCGGTGCCCGTTTAGCCGATTGCCCACGCGATGACGCGCCTCATCCCCGATTGGGGCATCCGGGTCACGAACTTCGGCCTCGGCTACATCCTCATGTGTCTCGTGGTCGCGATCGCGGCGACCAACACGGGCAACAACGGTCTCTACCTCGTCCTCGCGGGACTGCTGGCGGGGATGGCGATCTCGGGGATGCTCTCGCGGCGGAACGTCCGGGGCGTCCGGTGCGAGATCGAGGCTCTCGGGGAGATCGTCGCGACGCGCCCGTCGCTCCTCAAAGTCCGGCTCGTCAACGAGCTTCGAGCCGGCACCGCGCAGGCCCTCTTCTTCCTCCACGACTCACTGCCGGGTCCGCTGTGGATCGATCCCCTGAAGCCGGGCGAGTCGCGCGAGGTGGTCGTCGAGGCCGTCTTCCCGCGGCGCGGCGTCTTCCGTGAAGCGGACGCGGGTCTGCTCTCCCGATTCCCGATCGGCCTCTTTCGCAAGTACCGCCGGGCGACCGTCGCCAGCGAGATCGTCGTGTTCCCGAAACCCGAGGCGACGACCGTGCTGGACGTCCCGGCGGAAGACGCGCGCGGCCGCCGCCCCCACCCGCACCGCCGCGGCGGCGGCGCGGAGATCCGCACGCTGCGGGACTTCGTGCCGGGCGACGACCCCCGCGATCTCCACTGGAAGCAGTCCGCGCGCATGCGGCGGTGGATCGTCCGCGAGCGGGAGGCCGAGCGCGACCGGGCGGTCTTCCTGGTCGTCGAGACGGCGCTCGAAGACCGGGACGATCCCGCGACGCTCGAGAGATTCGAGCGCGCGATCTCGCACTGCGCCGGGCAGGCTCTGATGCTCCTTTCGCGCGGCGCGGAGGTGGGCTTCGCGTCCCGGGGCGTGAAGGTCCCGCCGAGAGCCGGCCGGGGGCAGCGGGTCCCGATCCTCGAAGCCCTCGCGCGCCTCCAACCTGTCGCGCCGGCCGGCGCCCCTCCGTTTCCCCCGATGCGCCGCGGCGACCACCGCCTGGTGATCACTTGAGCAAGGTCATTCCGTCGGAGCTCGCGCGGGCGTACCTGCTCGTGCTCGGGCCTCCGGCGCTGATCGCCCCGCTGCCGCTCTTCTGGACCCGGGGCGCGTCGGCGGTCGCGATCTTCCTCTACGAGGCCGCGCTCATCCTCCTCTTCGTGCGGGCGCGCGGGGGCCGGCCGATCCGGCTCTCCGACGCCATCCTGAACACGATCGGGCTCTCCTATTTCTTCTGGCTCGGCGTCGAGACGGCACTCCTCCGGCCGGGTCTGCTTCGGTCCGTCTCCCACCTGCTGCTCTTCACCGCGATCGCGAAGCTCGCGTCGCTCAAGCGGCCGTCGGAGGCGCGCACGGCGCTGCTCGTCATCTTTCTCATCGTGCTCGCCGCCGTGTCCTCGTCCACGCACGTGGTCTCGCTCCTGTACTGCGCGGTGATGGCCGTTCTCGCGTTCCGCACGCTCGGCAAGCTCGCGGTCCTCGCCGACTTCGAAGAGGGCCCGCCGCTCCGGGTCCTGAAAGCGATTCCGACGCCCGGCCTTTCGGCCGCGGCCCTCGCGGCGGGCGCGATCGTCGCGGCGCCGCTCTTCTTCGCGCTGCCCCGGCTGCACGGCCCGTTCGCGCTGTCGCCGGTCCGCTTCGAGGAGAATCCTTCGACCGCCGTCGCGACCGACCGGGTCGACCTCGACTCTTTCGGAGCGGCGAAGCGCAACGATCGGGTCGTGCTGCGCCTCTCGGTCGATCCCCCCCTGGCCTTTCCGGAGCTGCTCCGCCTCCGCGAGGCGGTGTTCACGCAGTACCGCAACGGGGTGTGGACCCGCAGCGTGCGGGCCGGCCGGGAAGTGCGCTCCCCCGGGGGCGTCCAGCTCGTGGCCGGCGATGCCCTGCCCGAAGAGGACCGGCTGGCCCGGCTCTCCGTCGACCAGAACATCTTCGGCAGCGGGTTCCTCTTTCTCCCTTATCGCAGCGCTCACGTCCGCGTGGAGCGGGGAAGAGCGCTGTCGCTCGCGGACGGAACCGTGCAGGTCGCCTCCAGCCGCTCGACCGTGCGTTACGAGGTCTCCGTCGGGAAGCAGCAGGCTCGGGGCGCGGGCCAGACCGCCATCGATCCCGGCGCTGTCTCCGAGGCCGTCCGGGACTACGCCTGGAAGCTCACGGAGGGAATGACGGACCCGACGGCAATCGCGAATCGAATCGTCGGTCACTTCCGCGAAGGCTTCATCTACACCCTCGATCCGCCGAAGGGGACGGGCGACCCGCTCGAGAACTTCCTCCTGCGTTCGAAGGCGGGTCACTGCGAGTACTTCGCGTCCGCCGCCGCGATGATGCTGGCGTCGCGCGGCGTCCCGGCGCGGCTCGTCACCGGCTCCTACGGCGGCGAGATCGGCACGCTTCGCGACTCGATCGTGGTGCGCGGAACGAACCTCCACGCCTGGGTCGAGGCGGACCTGGACGGAACCGGGTTCCAGGTCGTCGAGCCGACGCCGCCCTCCGGCGTACCGCCCGCCACCTCGCGGGCGTCCTGGTGGAGGCGATTGCTCACCGTGGGGCGGGAGATCGAGTTCTTCTACGACCGGCGGATCCTCGGTTTCGACTCGAGCGATCAGCTTCAGTTGACCGAGGCGTTCCGCGATTCGTTCGACGGCGCGACGCGGTCGCTCAAGTTCTGGAAGGGCTCCCCGGGCGGCGTCATGCCGGGCAGCACGAAGGTCGCGGTGACGCTCCTCGGGCTCGTGGTGCTCGGCTTGATCGCGTGGAAGAGCATCTCGGGCCGGCCGGCCGTGCCTCCCGCCACGCGCGCCTACCTGGTTCTGCGGCGGCTGCTCGGTCAGCGGGGTCGCGCGGTCGGACCCGGCGTCCCACCCGCGCAGGTCGCGCGGCTCTTCGAGGCGTCGGCTCCGTCGTCGTCGGAGGACGCGCGCGCGGTCGTGGAGGCCTACTGCGAGAGCGCGTTCGGCGGCCGGCCCACCGATCCTGCGACGGCGCGAGAGTTGAAGGAGCGTATCCGGCGGCTGAAGAGAGCCGCGATGACCGGCTGACCCGGGTTCACCGAACCGCTGCGGCCGCGACCGTCGCCGCGCGGAGCCGGAAGGGATCGCTCGGCTCCACCCAGGCGACGACGAGTGTTCCGCCCGTCCGCTCGAGCCGCGGAAACCCGCTCGAGCGGCCGGTCTCGGTCCGTGCGACCGTCAGGACGGGACCCACCCGGCCGGCCCGATTCACGCGGGCGAGGCGGATCGCCGCTCCCTTTCCCTCGGCCGCCACCCACGCGACGATCGCGTCACCGTTGCCGTCGAGTACGACGTCCACGCGACCGAGCGGACCGTTGCCGTCCACGGTCGTCGGGGCACCGAACGAGGCTCCGGCGTCGCCGGAAAGAGCGACCACGACGCGGGGATGGTCCTTGCTCTGCGTGTACCAGGCGACGGCGACTTGGCGGCCGTCGGTCGCGACGGCGGGTCCGTTCACCGGGCATCCCGCGATCTCCCAGCCATCGTCGTGTACGGTTCGCGGAGCAGCCCACCGGTTTCCCACGCGCCGCACCAGCGAGACGTCGCGGATTTCCTTGGCGGTTCGGTCGCGATAGACCACCAGCGGTCCCGCGGACGTCGCGGCCGCCGCGGTCTGGCAACAGTCGCAGACGCGGGAGTCCAGAAGCTCGCTTCCTTCGACTCGGCGGCCCACGAGCGCGGTCCGCAACGCCATCGCTCCGCTCTCACCATGATCGCCGTGGCCGCCGCCCGTCTCGCGACCGTCGAGCCAGAAGATCCGGATCCGATCCCCTTCGGCCACGGCGGACACGAAGCCGTGCTCCGTCGGCGTCCGATCGTCGTGAGCGATTCCCATGGGGATCCAGGTCCGACCGCCGTTCTCGGAGCGCGCGAGCCGGACGTCGTACGCGTACGTGTCGGCCCCCGATTTCGCGGCCCAGTGCGCAAGGAGGAGTCCTTTCGCGCCCGCGGTGACCGAAGGAAAGTCCGCCCAGTTCGCGAAGAAGTCCGTGCCCGACGCGATCGTCACCGGCTCGCTCCAGCGCCCTCCTTCGAAGCGGGACATTCGCAGGGCGTAGTTGCCGTCCTGTGGCTTGACGCGCAGATTCGGCGGCTCGAGCCACGACAGGAGGACGGAGCTTCCATCGGCGGAGAGGTTCGGCGCCATCGAACCGGGCTTCGCCGGGGGATCCACCGACACCAGGAGCGAGGCCGGTTTCGCGGGGAGGAGGAGGTTCGCGACGAGGAGCGCGGCGCTAATACGCATTGCGGTGGCGCAGGCCGAAGCGCACGGTGAGCCAGAGGATCTTGAGGTCGAGGGCGAGCGACCAGTTTTCGATGTAGTAGAGGTCGTACTCGATCCTCTTCGCGAGATCGGTCGCGCCCCGCCACCCGTGGACCTGCGCCCAGCCGGTCATGCCGGCACGCACACGGTGGCGCACCATGTACTGCGGGAATTTCTCCTTGAACTCCCGCACGAACTCGGGGCGCTCGGGCCGCGGGCCGACGAGCGACATCTCCCCCTTCACGACGTTGACGAGCTGGGGGAGCTCGTCCAGGCTCCAACGGCGCAGGAAGCGTCCGACCCGCGTCCGCCGCGGATCATCCGGCGCGGCCCACGTCGGCCCGAGCTCGTCCTCCGCACCGAGACGCATCGAGCGGAACTTGACGATCTCGAACGGACGGCCGTCGAGCCCCATCCGGCGCTGCCGGTAGAAGACGGGGCGGCCGTCCGAGAGGCGGATCGCCAGGGCGATGACGGCGAAGAGAGGGGAAAGGAGGACCAGCGCCGTCGCGGCGATCCCGAGGTCGAGCGTGCGCTTGACGAGGCTCATCCAGCCGGTGAGCGGCACCTGCGTCAGGTGGACGACGGGCAGGCCGTCCAGGTCTTCCACGCCCGCCCGGAAGGTGATGTATTGCAGCAGGTCCGGCACCACCCGCACGTCGGCAACCGTCCGGGCGACGTCCTTCAGTACGGCGAGCATCGCCCGGTGCGCCTCGAGAGGCAGCGCGAGGAAGACGGCGTCGACGCGGCGCTCCTCGACGACGCGCGCCGCGTCCGCGCTCTCTCCGACGACCGGGACCCCCCGATACGCGAGTCCCTGTTTGGCCGGGTCGTCGTCGACGAATCCGATGGCCCTCAGTCCCGCCTCCGGGTGCTCGGCGAGCTTGTCGACGACGGCGCGGCCGAGCCGTCCGGCCCCGACGACGAGCACCCGGCGCACGCCGTAACCGTGACGCCAGGCCTCCTGGAGGTAGCGGCGGATCGCCGTCCGTCCCGCGAAGACCAGGAGAACGTCCGAGGCGAAGAAGAGCAGGAGAACCGCGCGGGAGTACGCGAACCCCCCCGAGAAAGTCGTGATCCCGATCAGGAGCAGCGTGGAGAGCGCGGTCGCGACGAGGACCGCGAACCCCTCTTCCACGCTGGAACGGTTGCGCCGCACCTGGTAGAGGCCGTGGAAGTAGTAGACGAGCGGCCAGAGGGCCGCGATGAAGGGAAAGAGCCCGAGATAGTCGGAGGCGGGCGGCACGCCCTTGGTGACAGGGATGATCTCCGCCTCGAAGCGGAGCCAGTACGCGCCGGCGAGCGCGACGAACGTCGCCGCGAGATCGGAGAAGAGGAAGAGCGCGGCGAGCCGGCGGTTCGAGCGGTGGATGTCGCCGGGTCTCACCGGAGGGGCTCCCGTTCGTTGCGCGTCGTCTGGTCCATGACTTCCGAGATCGCCCGGCGGAACTCCCGGACGAAACGATCGGCCGCGAAAGGCGCGGCCGTCGCTCGCACGGCAGTGTAGTCGAAGCGCGTGCGGCCGATCCTTTCCACGGCGGCGGCGAGGGCCTCCGCGGTCTGCTCGGCGTGGAGGAAGCCGTTGACCTCTTCGCGGACCGTGTCGAGCGCGCCGCCGCGCCCGAAGGCCGCGACCGGGGCGCCGCAGGCGAGCGCCTCCACGAGCGAGATGCCGAAGTCCTCCTCTCCCGGCTGGACGAACGCGTGGCACGTCCGGTAGAGCTCCCGGAGCGCCTCGGGTCCGACGTCCGACACGATTCTTACGGAGGACGACGCGAGCGCGCGGAGGCGGCGCTCCTCCGGGCCGCGGCCCACGAGCACGAGCGGCCGCCCGAGGCGCCGCGCCGCCCCGATCGCGAGCTCGTACCGTTTGTACGGAACGAGCGAGCCCACGGCCAGGAGGAAGTCCCCGCGCGCCGTGTCCGACCCGTGAAAGAACTCGACGTCCACCGGAGGATGCACGACCGCGGCCTCGCGGGCGTAGTGGCGGCGGATCCGGTCGGCCACGGCGGAGGAGTTGGCCAGGTATCGCGTCGGGCGGTTCGCGGTCGCGGCGTCCCACGCGCGCAGCCGTTCGATCAATGCCCTCTTCGCGCGCCAGAGCCGCGTTTCCCCCCGGGGGAAGTAGACGTCGAACTGGTCCCAGGCGTAGCGCACGGGCGTGTGGCAGTAGGAGAGGTGCGGGACTCCGGAGGGAGCGATCGCTCCCTTCGCGACGCAGTGCGAGGAGGAGACCACGAGGTCGAAACCGCCGAGGTCGAACGACTCGACCGCGAGCGGAAAGAGCGGGAGGTAGTGCCGGTAGTGACGGCGCGCAAACGGGAGGCGGTTGAGCGCGGACGCGCGGATCGGGTGGCTCTCGATCTCCGGCGAGACAGACCCCGGGACGTGGAAGAGCGTGAAGATCGTGGGATCCGGCAGGAGCGGCAGGATCGCCTCGAGGACCTTCTCCCCGCCGCGCATCCCGGTCAGCCAGTCGTGGACGACCGCGGTCTTCATGACGGAAAACGGAAAACGGAAAACGGAAAAGGAGGGATCGCTCTCATCGTCTCCCCTTTTCCGTTTCCCGTTTCCCGGCCAGCGCCTCCGCATACACCTCGAGGGTCCTCTCGGCGGCCTTGTCCCAGGAAAAGTCGAGGGCGCGTTTCCGGCCGAGCTCGACGAAGTCGGCGCGCACCTTCGGATCGGTGGCGAGGAGGAGGATTCCCCGCGCGATCGCGTCGACGTCGAGCGGATCGACCAGGTACGCGTAGCCGCCCGCGATCTCCTGCAGCGCCGAGGTCGATGACGTCAGGACCGGCGTGCCGCACGCCATCGCCTCGACGACGGGCAGCCCGAAGCCTTCGTAGAGGGTGGGGTAGAGGAGGGCGTCCGCTCCGGCGAACAACCCGGGCAGGTCCTCGTCCTCGATCCGGCCGGGTCGGGCGATCGCGCCGGAGAGGTCGAGCGCCGAGATGAGCGCGTCGATTCGAGCCGGGTTCTTCGGCATCGGTCCGGCGAGGGCGAGCACGTGCGGGAGACCGGGCCGCATCCGGCGGGCCTCGCCGAACGCCCGCACCACGTTCTGCACGTTCTTGTGCGGCTTCTCGCCCCCGAGGAAGAGCAGGTAGGGGCGGTGAAGGCCGTACTTCCGCGCGACCCGCTCGCGCTGCTCCTCCGAAACGTCCGGCCGGAACTCGGGAGAGACGCCGTTGTAGATCACGTCCACCTGGGAAGGGACGATCCCGAAGTAGTCCACGAGGTCGCGCTTGCTGTTGTAAGAGACGGTGATGATGCGGTCGGCCCGCCGAAGTGCACGGCGGATCATCACCCGCGCGTAGACGAGCGCCGCGCGGTTCGGAAGGAACTGCGGGTAGAGCAGGTGAATGATGTCGTGGATCGTCACCACGGCGTGGCTTCGGAGCGGCGGAAGGACGTAGTGCGTCGCGTGAAACAGGTCGAGGCGATCCCGGAAGAGGCGGAACGCGAACCGGGTGAGCTCCCCGAGCGAGTATCCGGGAGAGTCCTCTTCGACGACCTCGAAGTTCCCGGGCAGCGGCGGCATGGCATCCCGGTCCGCGCGCCGGGCATACACACGGAAGCGGTACCGCGCGGCTTCGGGCCTCCGCCCCATCGCCTCGAGCAGGTTTCGGATGTAGGAACCGATCCCGAAGTCCTTCAGCTTGCGCGCGTCGATTCCGATCGACGGGGGGCGGGAGCTCATGCGGCGGTGACGGCCGCCTCGGCGAGCACCGCGGCGGTCTTTTTCGCGGCGTCGTCCCAGGTGAACCGCGCCGCCCGGCGCGGCCCCGCTTCGCGAAGCCGCTCTCGCGTCGCTTCGTCGTCGAGGGCGCGTTCGATGGCGCGGGCGAAGGCGGGAACGTCGCCGGGCGGGACGAAGATCGCCGCGTCGCCCCCCACCTCCCGGAGAGCTTCGATGTCGGAGGCGACGACCGGAATCCCGCAGGCCATCGCCTCGGCCACGGGAAGGCCGAAACCCTCGGCGAGCGACGGATAGACGAAGACGTCCGCGGCGCGGTAGAGGTCGAGGGCGACGGCGCGGGTCGCGTAGCCGGCGACGTGGATCTTGTCGCGGAACGCGGAGCGGGCGATGCGGCGGTGGAGGGGCAGGGACTTCCAGCCGGCGCCGCCGGCGAGGACCAGGTCGGGCCGGGAGCGGCGCCTCGCCCAGAGCCTCTCGCAGGCCCCGACGAGCGTCTCGACGTCCTTCCGGGGCTCCAGGGTCCCGAGGTAGAGGATGTACCTCTTTCCGTCGGCGAACCGGCGCCGCGTCCGCTCCGCCGCCGCGCCGTCCGGGGACGCGGAAAAGTGCGCATCCACGCCGTTCTGCGCCACGGCCACGCGCGTTCGCGTTTCGGGATAGAGCAGGGCGAGCTCGCGGGCGGTGGCCTCCGAGACGCAGAGGAACCGCGCCGCGCGTTCGACCGTCGATTCCCAGAGGGGCAGGAAACCGATGAGCGTCCTCGCGGCGTGCCACTCCGGGTGACGGATCGCCGTCAGGTCGTGCACGACCGAGACGAGCGGCGTCGCGCCCCGGGCCGGTCCGATCGTCAGCGCCCCGAGCAGCGCGTCGGCGTGCCACGCTTCGGCGCGCGCCGGGAGCGTGGTCTGGAGCCAGACCGTTCCGAACCGGTGATGGTCGGAATGAAAGCTGAGCGCCCCGTTTCCCGACGGGGGATCTCCGATCGGCCGGGGCGTGAAGAGGCCGACCTGGAGACCCGCGCGGGCCGCGAGCGCGAGAGAGATCCCGCGCGTGTACGTGCCGATGCCCGTGCTCTGGCCCAGAAGAGCGCGCGCATCGACCGCAATTCTCATCAAACCTCCAAGGTATCAGACGTTTGACTGCGGGGCCGGAATCGGTAAAATCGCCGGTTCCATCATGAGCCCCGAGGCCTCACTCCCTCTCGACACGATCACCGACGAGCCGCTCCGGTTCGACTTCGAGCTGCCGTTCACCCTCGAAGCGCTCGACCGGGACGTTCTCGTCTCGATCGAGCCGGCGCGCATCGGCGGCGAAGTCTCGCGCGTCGAGGGGGGCTACTCGCTCGGAGCACGCCTCGCGTGGAGGGGCTCGCTCGAGTGCAGCCGTTGCCTGGCGCCGTACGACTTCGTTCACGACGAAAGGTTCTCCCTCCTCCTGTACCCGCGCGTCGCGGTGGCCTCGCCGGAGCTCGCCCTCGCCCGGGAGGACCTCGACGCCTCGTTCTACGACGACCCGGTCGTGCCCGTCGCTCCGATCGTCGAGGAGCGGATCCAGATGGCCATCCCGATGAAGCCGCTCTGCCGGGAGGACTGCCGCGGTCTCTGCCCCCGGTGCGGTTCGGATCTGAACGTCTCGGAGTGCAGCTGCGTGGTCGAGGAAGTCGACCCGCGGTGGCGAGCGCTCCAGCTTTTGAAGAAAGAGTAGGAACCCATGCCGAATCCGAAACGGCGTCACAGCAAGGCACGCCGCGACAAGCGTCGCGCCCACGACGCGCTCGCCGCTCCCGCGCTGTCCGAGTGTCCCAACTGCCACGAGCCGAAGGCGCCTCACCGCGTCTGCCCGCGCTGCGGTTACTACAAGGGCAAGCAGCTGATCAACGTCTGAGGACGATTCGAGCGGACCGTATAATCCGGACCCCGTGCTCCTCGACGTAAAGGTCGCGTAGGTGCGCATCGCGGTCGATGCGATGGGGGGCGATCACGCTCCCCAGGTCAACGTGGACGCCGCCATTGCCGCGTCCCGCGAGTTCGGGATCCAGAGCCTCCTGGTCGGCCCGTCGGCGCGCCTCCGGGAGCTGCTGGCGGAGTCCGGCTATCGGGGGTCCGACCTCGAGATCGTGGACGCTTCCGAAGTCATCACGATGGACGACCCGGCCACCGCGGCCGTCCGCAAGAAACGCAACTCCTCGATCCGGGTCGCAGCCAACTGCGTCCGCGACGGCCGGGCGGCGGGGCTCGTTTCGGCCGGGCACACGGGCGCGGCGATGGTCTCCGCGAAGATGGTCATCGGGACGATCGAAGGGGTGGACCGGCCCGCGCTGGCGGCGATCCTTCCCAACCTCTCGGGCCACTGCCTGCTGCTCGACGTGGGCGCGAATCCGGACGCCAAGACCGAGCACTTCAAGGAATTCGCGGTGATGGGATCGATCTACGCCCAGCTCGCCTTCGGGAAGGCGTCGCCGTCGATCGGCCTCATGTCGATCGGCGAGGAGGACACCAAGGGGACGGATCGGACGAAGGAGGCCTTCAAGGTACTGAAGGAGACGGGCCTGAACTTCATCGGGAACGTCGAGGGGCGCGACGTCTTCGACGGGAAGGTCGACGTCATCGTGACGGACGGCTTCACCGGAAACGTCATCCTCAAGGTCTCGGAGGCGCTCGGCGAGATGGTCGAGAAGCTGTTGCGGGAGGAGATCAAACGCACGCTCCAGGCGTCGGTCGGCTTCCTGCTCTCGAAGAGTGCCTTCCGCAGCTTCAAGCAGCGCCTCGATTACTCCGAATACGGTGGGGCGCCGCTCCTGGGCGTCAAGGGATGCGTGATCATCTGCCACGGCCGGTCGAGCGCGAAGGCGATCAAGAATGCCATCCGCTTCGCCGCGGAGTTCTCGCGAAACCGCCTGGCCGAGAAGATCCAGTCGTCCATCGCCGAGCTGCACTCGCGCGAAGCGACGCTCCTCAAGGCCTGACGGGTTAGTCTTCACCTCGATGAACCGCGCGCGAATCGTGGGCACGGGAGCCGCCGTACCGAAGAAGCTCCTGACGAACGCGGACCTCGAGAAACTCGTCGACACCTCCGACGAGTGGATCACGACGCGCACCGGCATCAAGGAGCGCCACATCGTGTCGGAAGGGGAGAAGTTCTCCGACCTCTGCACGAAGGCTTCCGATCTCGCACTGAAGCGCGCCCACATGAAGCCCGAGGACCTCGACATGATTCTCGTCGGGACGATCTCGAGCGACATGCTCTTCCCGGCGACGTCCTGTCTCGTGCAGCGCAACCTGGGGGCGACGAACGCGGCGGCCTCGGACATCTCCGCGGCCTGCGTCGGGTTCCTCTACGGGCTTCACACGGCGGACGCCCTCATCCAGTCGAACAAAGCCCAGAACGTGCTCGTCGTCGGAGGGGAGATCCTCTCGCGCTACGTCGACTGGACGGACCGCTCGACGTGCGTGCTCTTCGGCGACGGCGCGGGCGCGGTCGTGCTCCAGGCGACCAAGGGGGACCACGGCATCCTCGGGAGCATCATGAAGTCGAACGGCTGCTACGCCGACTTCATCTGCATGCCGGGGGGCGGATCGAACCGGCCGGCGAACGATCCCACTCAGATCGCCGAGAAGCTTCCCTACATCAAGATGAAGGGGAACGAGACCTTCAAGGTCGCCGTCAAGGCGATGGCCGACGTCACGGCCGAGCTCCTCGCCGAGCAGGGTTTCACCCACGAGCAGCTCGACGTCTTCATTCCGCACCAGGCCAACGAGCGGATCATCAACGCCGTGGGGGAAAAGTTGAAGATCGCGCCGTCGAAGGTCGTGAAGAACATCGAGCGCTACGGCAACACGTCCGCGGCGTCGATCCCGATCGCCCTGGACGAGAGCGTGCGCGAAGGGCGGATCAAGGACGGAGACCTGGTGCTCCTGACGGCCTTCGGAGCCGGGCTCGTGTGGGGATCGGTTCTCCTGCGCTGGTAGCCGGACCGTCCCGCCTTGGGTTCTCTCGCGCTCCTCTTCCCCGGCCAGGGCTCGCAGTTCGTCGGCATGGGACGCGCCCTCTTCGAGAGATCGGCCCCCGCGCGGGCGGTCTTCGAGGAGGCGGACGCGGCGCTCGAGTTCCCGCTCTCCCGACTCTGCTTCGAGGGGCCGGAGGAGGAGCTGAAGGCGACGGCCAACACGCAGCCCGCGATCCTCACGCACTCCGTGGCCGCGCTCGAAGAGCTTCGCGCCTCGGCGCCGGAGAGGCTCGAGGGCGCGGCGTTCGTCGCCGGCCACTCGCTCGGCGAGTATTCCGCTTGCGTCGCCGCGGGCGCACTCGCGTTCGCCGACGCGGTCCTTCTCGTCCGGCGGCGTGGCGAGTTCATGCAGGAGGCCGTCCCCGCCGGCGTCGGCGCGATGGCGGCGATCGTCGGCCTTCCCGCGGAAGACGTGGTCGCGGCGTGCCGCGAGGTCGCGGGCGAAGAAGTCGTGTCCGCCGCGAACTTCAACTCTCCCGAGCAGACGGTGATCGCCGGACATGCCGGGGCGATCGCGCGCGCGTCGGCGGCCTGCCTCGCGAAGGGAGCGAAGCGCGCGATCCCGCTGCCGGTCTCGGCGCCGTTCCACTCGCCGCTCATGCGGCCGGCCCGGGAGCGCATGGCCGCGCTCCTCGGGGTCGCCCGTTTCTCGGACGCCGCGATTCCCGTGGTCACGAACGTCGACGCCGCGCCCGTGACGGAGGGAGCGCGGCTCTCCGAAGCGCTCGTCCGGCAGATCGACTCGCCGGTGCGGTGGGTCGAGGGCGTGCGGCTCCTCGCGGCCGAAGGGATCGACCGCGGGCTCGAGATCGGACCCGGGAGCGTGCTGGCCGGCCTGGTCAAACGGATCGAGAGAGGAATCCGCGTGGAGGCGTGGGGCGGGCCGGCGTGAGACGCCCCTCACCCCGAGTCGCCCTTGCCGCTCTCCTGCTGGCGGCCGCGCTCTCCGTCGCCTGCGCGAGCGCTCCGGCGCGGATCGCGGCGCCCCTGTCTCCGATCGACGCCGCCGTGGACGCGGGGGAGCGTCACTGCTCGTGCCGGATCGGCGTCGCGGCGCGGCACATCGAGAGCGGGCTCGCCTACGATCGGAAGGCCGACCTGGAGTTCGAGTCGGCGTCGGTCATCAAGATCGCGGTCCTGACGGAGGCGATGGCCGGCGTACGCGAGGGACGGATTGACCTTGCGGAGCGGTGGACCCTGACTGATTCGCGCAAGGCGTCGGAATCGGGATGGCTGCGCCACTTCGACGCCGGCCTCGCGCCGACCTGGAACGATCTCCTGACGCTGATGGTGGGCCCCTCCGACAACACGGCCACGAACGCGTGGATCGAGCGGCTGGGGGTGGACGCCGTCAACGCGCGAATGCGATCGCTCGGCTTCGATCACGTCCGGCTCCTCTCGCTCATTCCGTGGCTCGACCCGTCCGCGGACGGACCGAGATGGAGGGAGCTCCGGTTCGGCGTCGTCACGCCCCGGGAGGTCGCGGAATGGTACGCGCGCGTCGCCCGCGGAGAGCTCCTCGACGCGGAGTCGTCTCGGAAGATCTTCCGTTACCTCGACAACGCCCCCAGCCGCGCCCGCATCGCCCGCCGGTTCTCGTCGGCCGCGCTGTGGTTGGGCAAGACCGGGACGATGTCGGGCGTCCGGAACGACTCCGGGATCCTGCGGACCGGAAAGGGGCGGTTCGTGCTGGTCGTCTTCACCGATGGAAGCCCGGCCGTCGGCGACGGCACACCGACGCATCCGGCGGTCACCGCAATCGGCGACATCGCGCGGGCGATCGTGGACGAGTGGAGCCGGGATCTGCCCGACGTTCCCGGCCAGCCGCAGTGACCCGCCGGATTAGACTCCCGCAGGAATGAAGCGCTTCGAAGGCCGGATCGCGCTCGTCACCGGAGCATCGCGGGGCATCGGCGCGGCGATCGCGCGGCGTCTCGGCGCCGAGGGGGCGACGGTGCTCGCGGCCGCCCGGTCGGCGGAGGGGCTCGAGAGGGTCGTCTCGGAGATCGTCGCCGGCGCCGGGCGGGCCGAGGCAGTCACGATCGACATCTCCGACCCGGCCTCGATCGAGTCCGCCGTCAAGGAGAGTCTGGCGTCGCACGGTCAGATCGACGTCCTCGTCAACAACGCCGGGATCACGGAGGACAACCTCGTGCTGCGGATGTCACGAGAGTCGTGGGACCGCGTCCTCACGACGAACCTGACGGGCGCGTTTCTCCTCACCCAGGCGGTCGTGAAGTCGATGGTGCGCCGGCGGTACGGCCGGATCGTGAACGTCACCTCGATCGTCGGGCTCATGGGCAACGCCGGCCAGGCGAACTACGCCGCCGCGAAGGCAGGGCTCGTGGGGCTGACGAAGTCCGTGGCGCGGGAGCTCGGCTCGCGCAACGTGACGTGCAACGCGGTCGCGCCCGGTTTCATCGAGACGGCGATGACCGACCGGATGACCGAGGAGGCGCGGGCTGCCCTGACGGGACAGATCCCGCTCCAGCGCCTCGGCCGGCCGGAAGACGTCGCGAACGCGGTCGCCTACCTCGCGTCGGAGGAAGCCGGCTACGTCACGGGAACCGTCCTGAACGTCAGCGGCGGCCTTTACATGTAGAGGGCGTCCTTCGTCTAGAATACGGCGGCTTCTCCGCTCGTCGAATAAGGAGGTTGGATGAGTGTCGAAGAAAAGGTGAAGAGCATCATTGTCGAGCAGCTCGGCGTCGACGCCAACGAAGTCACGCCGGAAGCTTCCTTCGTTGACGACCTGGGCGCAGATTCTCTCGACACCGTCGAGCTCGTGATGGCTTTCGAAGAGGCCTTCAACATCGAGATACCCGACGAGGCCGCGGAAAAGATCCAGAAAGTCAAGGACGCCGTCGAGTACATCGAGAAGAACTCCCCGCAAAACTGAAGACCCATGCCTCGCCTCGCCTCTCCGCGCCGCGTGGCCGTGACGGGGGTGGGACTCGTTTCCCCTCTCGGCATCGGCAACGATGAGAACTGGGACGCCCTCGTCGCGGGGAGGAGCGGCGTCGGTCCGATCACCCGCTTCGACGCCTCCGGCTTCGCCTGCCGCATCGCCGGCGAGGTGAAGGGATTCGATCCTTCTCTCTACATCGAGAAGAAGGAGATCAAGAAGATGGACACCTTCATCCACTACGCGATGGCCGCCGCGCAGTTCGCGATGAAGGACTCGGAGCTTCCCGTGAACGACGGGAACCGGGAACGGATCGCGGTCGTGATCGGATCCGGGATCGGCGGGCTGCCGATCATCGAGGAGACGCAGAAGAACTACCTCCAGAAGGGGGTGCGGGTCATCTCGCCGTTCTTCATCACCGCGCTCATCGCCAACGAGGCCGCGGGAAACGTGTCGATCCGGTACGGGCTGAAGGGTCCCAACCTGACGACCGTGACGGCGTGCACGACCGGGGCACACGCGGTCGGTGAGGCCTACCGGATGATCCAGTACGGCGACGCCGACGCCGCGATCGCCGGAGGAACGGAGTCCGTGATCACGCCGCTCGCCGTCGGAGGGTTCGCCGTCATGCGCGCCCTCTCGACCCGGAACGACGAGCCGGAGCGCGCCTCGCGCCCGTGGGATCTCGACCGCGACGGGTTCGTGATGGGCGAGGGGGCCGGGCTGGTCATCCTGGAGGAGATGGAGGCCGCGAAGAAACGCGGCGCCCGCATCTACGCGGAGCTCGTCGGATACGGATTGTCCGGCGACGCGTACCACATCGCCGCCCCCTCCGAGGACGGCGACGGCCCGGCGCGGGTCATGAAGAACGCCCTGCTCGACGCCGGAATCGAACCGGAACAGGTCGGGTACATCAACGCGCACGGCACGTCCACCCCGATGGGCGACCGGGTCGAGACGATCGCGATCAAGATGGTCTTCGGCGACTACGCGAAGAAGGTCGCCGTGTCCTCGACGAAGTCCTCGACCGGGCACCTGCTCGGCGCGGCCGGAGGCCTCGAGACCGGAATCGTGGCGCTCGCGCTGCACCACGGCATCCTTCCGCCCACGATCAACTACGAGACGCCGGATCCGCAGTGCGATCTCGACTACGTTCCCAACGTCGCCCGGGAGAAGCGAATCGAGTACGCGCTCTCGAATTCGTTCGGCTTCGGAGGCACGAACGGGTGCCTCGTGCTGAAGGCCGTCTGAGACCGCAACGCCCTTGAACTCGCTCGTCGCCGCCGCCTACGTCCCGGACACCGAAAGCCGCATCAAGGTCGCGGGGGACGGCCGTTCGCTCGACGAGACGGACGTCAAGTGGATCGTCTCGCCGTACGACGAGTACGCGCTCGAGGAGGCGCTGCGAACGAAGGAGGCGGCGGGCGCGGGGACGGTCATGGTTGTCACGGTCGGCCCCGAGCGGGCGAAGACCGGCCTGCGTGAGTGCCTGGCCCGGGGCGCCGACGAGGCCGTCTGGGTGGACACGGGAGACTCGCGTTATCTCGACGCGCTCGCGACCGCCAAGGCGATCGCAGCCGTCGCCCGGGAGGGCAAGTACGACTTCGTGTGGTTCGGCCAGAAGGGCGTCGGCTACGACGAGTCGCTCGTCGGCCCCATGGTCGCCGAGCTCCTCGACCTGCCGCACGTCGGGAGCGTCGTCAAGCTCGAAGTCGCGCCCGGCAAGGTCACGGCGCACCGGGAGATCGAGGGCGCCCACGAGATCGTCGAGTCGACGCTTCCCGTCGTGCTGACGGCGCAGAAGGGCCTGAACGAGCCGCGCTACGCGTCGCTCA
The DNA here is from genome assembly GCA_035457525.1 of Thermoanaerobaculia bacterium. GTDB lineage: Bacteria > Acidobacteriota > Thermoanaerobaculia > UBA5066 > Gp7-AA6 > Gp7-AA6. The sequence continues at coordinate 32,790 of DATIBN010000182.1, forward strand.
AGGGAATCATGGGCGCCAAGAAGAAGCCGATCGCGGAGAAGAAGCTCGCGGAGCTCGGGATTCCGGAGGCCGAACCCGCGGGCGCCAAGACCCGGTGGCGCAAGCTCGAGCTCCCGCCGCCGCGACAGGCGTGCAAGCTGATCCCCGCCGACGATCCCGCCGCCGCCGCGAAGGAGCTCGTGCGGCTGCTTCGGGAAGAGGCGAAGGTGCTATGAGCGCACCGGCTCCGTCAGCCCCCTCACCCCGGCCCTCTCCCGGAGGGAGAGGGAGAAAATCATGAAGTTCCTCGTCTTCATCGAGCAGCGCGAAGGGAAAATCCGCAAGGCGTCCCTGGAGGCGCTCTCACTCGCGCGCCGGCTCGCGGGGGAGCCCGTCGCCGCCGTGATCGCGGGCAGCGGCGTCACGCCGCTCGCGGCAAAACTCGGTGCGTACGGCGCGGTCCGCGTTCACGTGGCGGACCGTCCGGAGCTCGCGCTCTACAGCAACAAGGGATACGTCGGCGCCCTGGACGCGGCCGTGAAGAAGGAGAACCCCGACGCCGTGCTCGTCGCCGCGACCGCGATGGGCAAGGACGTGGCACCGCGGTTTGCCGCCCGGCACGACGTCTCGGTGCTCGCCGACGTCATGGAAGTGCGTCGCGAAGCGGACCGGCTGGTCGCGTCCCGACCGGTTTACTCGGGGAAGGCGCGGGCCGAGGTCGACTGCGGCGCCGCGACCCTGCAGGTGGTGACGACGCGGCCGAACGTCTTCCCGGCGGAGGCCGACGCGAGCGCCGGCGTGGCGCAGGTCGAGGCGCTCGAGATGCCCGACGTCGCTCCGCGCGCCCGCGTGCTCTCCGTCGAGACTCCGGAGTCGAAAGAGATCGACGTCTCGGAGGCGGACATCATCGTATCGGGCGGCCGCGGGATCAAGGGTCCCGAGAACTGGCCGGTCATCCGGGACCTTCAGGAGGCCCTGGGCGCCGCCCTCGGAGCGTCGCGCGCGGTCGTCGACGCCGGATGGATCGACCACCAGCACCAGGTCGGCCAGACCGGGAAGGTCGTTTCGCCGACCCTCTACGTCGCTTGCGGCATCTCCGGAGCGATCCAGCACCTCGCCGGAATGGGCACGTCGAAGGTGATCGTCGCGATCAACAAGGACCCGGAGGCTCCGATCTTCAAGGTCGCGACCTACGGAATCGTCGGCGACATCTTCCCGATCGTGCCGGAGGTGGCGAAGGCGGTTCGCGCCGCGAAAGCGGAGTAACCGTCGCGCTCGTTCGCTCGGGAGCTGGCTACGCCACCGGCGCTTCGGTAGAGTTCACACGTGCCGCCGCTGCCGACCGAGAGAACGATCTTCGGCCTGCCCGGCACCTGGCTCTTTGGCCTCCTCCTTCTCTTCGCCATCGGCGCGTTCGTGTATTCGATCTCCCGGCGCGTCCGCGTCCTTCTGGCCGCGGGCGCCGAGAACCGCTTCGAGCGGATCGGAACCCGGGTCGCGAAGACGCTGGAGTTCGCCTTCGCGCAGAAGCGGATGTTCCGCGACTTCTACGCGGGGACGTTCCACATCTTCCTCTTCAGCGGGTTCGTCGTGCTTCTCGTCCGGACGATCGCTCTCGTCGTCGAGGGGCTCGCGCCCGGCTTCGTCCTGCTGTCGGGCAGCGCCGGCGACGCCTACACGCTCGCGAAGGACGTTTTCGAGGTTCTCGTTCTTCTGGGCGTCGCGATGGCCGTGTTCCGCCGGGCTTTCGCGCGGCCGCCGCGCCTCGACCTGACGGCCGACGCGTGGTTCATTCTTTTCCTGATCTTCCTTCTCATCGCGGCGGACCTCGTCTCGGAAGGAGCGAAGGTGGCGCTCGCGCCGCAACTCGCCTCCGAATGGTCGCCGGCAGTTCTGGCGGTCGCCCGGGCGCTGCAGGGTGTTCCCCGCGAGTCGCTGCAGAGGATGTACGAAGGGGGCTGGTGGATCCACCTGCTCGACATCCTGTTCTTCGGCAACTACCTGCCGTACTCGAAGCACTTCCACATCCTGACGTCCGTGCCGAACGTGTTCTTCATGAAGCTCGAGCCGATGGGCCGCCTCGGGACGCCGGACCTCGAGACCGCCGAGCACTTCGGCGTGTCGCGGGTCGAGGAGCTGTCCTGGAAGTCGATCCTCGACGGATACACGTGCACGGAGTGCGGCCGCTGCCGCGTCGTCTGCCCGACCGCGCTGACCGGGAAGCCTCTCGACCCGAAGATATTCATCGGCGACGTGCGCGACGCGGTGTACGAGGCCACGCCCGAGATCCTGGCGGCGGCCTCGGGCCGGGGAAACGGGCCCCCGCCCGCCGAGCGCAAGGCGCTCCTCGGCGGATGGATCTCGGAAGAGACGATCTGGGCCTGCACGACGTGCGGCTACTGCACGTGGGCGTGCCCCGTCTTCATCATCCCCGCGGTCGACAAGATCACCGAGATGCGGCGCCACCTGGTCCTCGAGCGGGCCGAGTTCCCCAAGGAGATGCAGACCGCGTTCCGGGGGATGGAGACGAACGGGAACCCCTGGGGGATCTCGGCGGCGTCGCGGGCGGACTGGGCGAAGGACCTGCCGGTCGTCACCATGTCCGAGGCGGAGGGGCGGGACGTCGAGGTCCTCTTCTGGGTGGGATGCGCCGGCTCCTACGAAGACCGCGGGAAGAAAGTCTCGCGCGCTCTCGTCGAGATGCTCGCGGAGGCCCGCGTCTCTTTCGCGATCCTCGGAACGGAGGAGACCTGCACGGGAGACTCGGCGCGGCGGATGGGCAACGAGTACCTGTTCCAGATGCTCGCGCAACAGAACGTGGAGACCCTGAACGGTCACGGCATCCGGAAGATCGTCACGAACTGCCCGCACTGCTACAACTGCATCCGGCACGAGTACCCCGCGTTCGGCGGGAACTACGAGGTGATGCACGCGACGGAGCTCGTGGCGCGGCTCGTCGACGAGGGGCGGCTCGTCCTCTCGGAGCCCGTGCGCGAGACGGTCTCGTACCACGACGCCTGCTACCTCGGCCGGTACAACGGGATCTACCAGCCGCCGCGGAAGATCCTCCGTGCAATCCCGGGAATCGAGCTCCGGGAGCTGCCGCGCACGTGCGAGCGCGGGCTCTGCTGCGGTGCGGGTGGCGGCCGCATGTGGATGGAGGAGAAGCTGGGTACGCGGATCAACCAGGAGCGGATGCGGGAAATCGAGGGACGCGCCACCGAGGCCGTCGGTCTCTCGTGTCCCTACTGCATGATCATGCTCGGCAACGCGAAGGAGGAGATCGGCGCGTCGACCGCGCCTTTCGACGTCCTGGAGCTGGCCCGCCGGTCGATGGGAGCGGGAAGCGGGGGAACGGGGACGACGGCGGACGAGGGATAATGACGCCATGAACAAGATCGCTGGTGCTGCCCTAGGGCTTCTCCTCTGCGTCGGGCTTGCCGGTTGCTCTCTGCGCCGCGCCGCGACCGCTCCGCCCCCCTCCGGGCAGGGCGCCGACAGCAAGTCCCGCGAAGAGGCCTTCCGCGAGTCGGTCAAGGACCTCGCGAAGAAGATCGGCGCGCCCGCCTCCGACATCGCCGGAGTCGCCCAGGAGGACGTGACGTGGCCCGACTCCTGCCTGGGATGCGTGAAGACGGGCGAGACGTGCGCTCAGGTTCTGACGCCCGGATACCGGATCATCCTGCGCGTCCGGGACGCGACGTACGAGTACCACACGAACCGCGGGGACCGCGTCCGCCTGTGCAACCAGTCGCTCGTTCCTCCGACGACGACCACGCCGCCCGCCACCGACTGAGAATCCTTCTCCGGACGAGTCTGCTCTTCGCGCTCCTGGCCTTCGCGCCGGCCGCGGGAGCGCAGTCGCCGGTCGCGACTCCGGCGCCCGCCGAAGAGCGCGACGTCCGGAGCTACACGCTCTCGCCGGAGCGCCGCGAAAAAGCCGTGGCGTACTCGCGCGCGAAATATCGTCTCCACTTCGTCGGCTTCGCGTGGGGAGTCGCCGTCCTCGTTCTCATCGTCGCGCTCCGCGTGGCGCCGAGGTTCCGCGACCTCGCCGAGAAGGTCTCCCGCCGCCGCTTCGTCCAGGCCCTCGTCTTCGTGCCGCTGCTCTTCCTCGTAATCGAGGTT
>DATIBN010000183.1:0-15895 GCA_035457525.1 Thermoanaerobaculia bacterium
AGGCCGTCGATCAGGAGCCTCTCGTCGACCGCGTCGACGTCCAGCCGGAGCTGGTTGTTGGCGAGGATGTCCAGCACCTTGTTCACGCGGCCCGGGAGCTTCTGCGCGAAGTCCTTCGCCTCGAGGAGGCTCGCGTACAGGTTCGCCGGCGAGGCGCTCTTCCGCATCCGCTTCTGAAGCAGCTCCGCCGCGTTCTTCCGAACCGAGGCGTTCGGGTCGAAGCTCGGATCGAGCGTGCGGCCGATCTCGTCGAGGTGGAGGAGCGTCTTGCCGAGCATCGTCAGCTCCGCCGGCAGCCGCATCCCGGCGTCCGCCGAGACGCGCGACACCTCCATGACGACCTTGCCGACCTGGATCTGCTCGAGCCGCGCGTTCTGGTACTCCCCGACCAGCTCGACGACGCGGCGGTGGAACTCCGGCTCGTCGAAGGTCTCGAGCTTCTCGCCGATCTCCGCGGCGCGCTCCGCCGCCTCCTCCCCCTTCCCCTCGCTGATCGCCAGCAGCATCTTCAGCAGGTTCTCCTGCATGGCGGAGGAGATCCAGCCCACCATCCCGAGGTCGATGAGCGCCACGCGGTGGTCGTCGGTCAGGAAGACGTTGCCGGGGTGCGGGTCCGCGTGGAAGAAACCGTCGATCAGGATCTGCTTCAGATAGGCGCGGTGAAGTTCGTCGGCGAGCCGCGCGCCGTCGATGTCGATCTTCTCCAGAGGCGAGAGGCTCGTGATCTTCTGGCCGAACACGAACTCCATCGTCAGGACGCGGCCCGTCGTGAAGTCGAGGATCGGAGACGGCACGACGATCCGATCGAACTCGGCGAGGTTCTCCGACAGCGTGACGAGGTTCTGCGCCTCGCGCTGGTAGTCGAGCTCCCGCAGGATCGACTTGCGGAACTCGTCGACCATCTTCTCGAACTGGTAGAGGCGGCCGGCCTGCAGGTGCTTGTCGAGGATCTGCGCGATTTCGGTGAACGCGTCGAGGTCGTCCACGATCTGTTCCCGGATGCCGGGCCGCTGGACCTTGACCGCGACGACGCGACCGTCCCTCAGAACGGCGCGGTGGACCTGACCGAGAGAGGCTGCGGCGATCGGAACGGGATCGAATTCGGTGAACGCCTTCGAGATTCGCGTCTGGAGCTCTTCGCTGACGATCCGCTCCACCTCCGCGAACGAGAACGGCTCGACGTCGTCCTGGAGACGCGCGAGCGCCTCGACGTAGGCGACGGGGAGCACGTCGGCGCGCGTCGAGAGGAGCTGCCCGAGCTTGATGAACGTCGGGCCGAGCTTCTCGAGGTCGCGCGCGAGCTCCTCGGCCTTCGGAGGGACGCCTTCCGCAGCCGCGGGACGCCCGATTTCCTCTTCGACGCCGATCCCCTTCGCGAGGTCGGCGCGGCCGTATTTGGCCAGAAGGACGGCGATGTCCTTGTAGCGTTTCAGGTGGGTCGGTTTGAGTGAGACGGCCATCGAATTCGGTCGGACGGACCCGACCTTACAAGGAACGCGCCAGATCCGGATTGACGTGCTTTCATTAGCCTTTCGGGAGAGCCGGGAGGGGCCCGGGTTTCACGGGAGGCAGGCGTGACCGGACGGGACGGGATCGAGGAGTGGCGGCGGGGAGCGTTCACGATCTCGACCGACCGATCGAAGCTCGATCGGGCCGCGATCCACGAATTCCTCGCCGGCTCCTACTGGGCGAAGGGGATCCCGCGCGACGTCGTCGACCGCTCGATCGAGGGGTCGCTCTGTTTCGGGCTCTACGAGGAGAGGCGGCAGGTCGGATTCGCCCGCGTCATCACGGACTTCGCGACGTTCGCCTATCTCGCCGACGTCTACGTCCTCGGGTCGCACCGCCGGCGGGGCCTGGCGGCGTGGCTCATGGAGTCGATCCTCGCGCACCCGCAACTCGCCGGGCTGCGCCGCTGGATGCTCGTGACTCGGGACGCGCACCCGCTCTATCGGAAGGTGGGGTTCCGTGAGCTCGCGCACCCCGAGAGAATCATGGAGATGACGTTCCCGGGGATTTACGAACGTTGACGGAGGTGGGGTCAGGTCTCCACTTGCCACTTCGCTTCGCGAAGATGGCAAGGGCGGTCACTTCCCTCGATTGCCCTCCGGACCAGTGAAGACCTGACCCCACCTACGGCAGCGCCACGTCCTTCAACGCGAACTTCTCGGTGATCATGGCCTTCGGCGTCATGACGTAGATCCGCAGTCCGGCGTCGGCCGGAACGGGCTCCAGGAACTTCAGGATCCAGAAGCCGCCGACCTTCATGGACCCCATCCCGTCGACGGCCTTGCCCGCGGCGTCGACGACGTCCACCGAAAACACCTTCTCGCCCTTGTCCTCGACCCGGACGAGAACGTCGTTCTCTCCGATGTCGCCGAACATGCCCTCGAAGAGACCGGCGAACGCGTTCACCATCGCTCCCGCGATTCCGGCGCCCTCCGCCTCTTTCTTCCGCCGCTCCGCGTCCTTCTTCTTTTCGGCTTCGTAGGTCTTGCGCGACACGACGGTCACCTGCGCACCGGCGGCCTTCAAAGCCGGCGCCGCGATCGGGCGATCCGTCTGCGCGGCGAACCGCGGGACCTTCGCCAGCGCCGCGGGATCCCGCTCCGGCACGAAGAGCTCCACCTGCCCCGTCACCTCGCGCACCCTTCCCGCCCGCCGCGCGGGGTTTCGCAGCTCGAGCTTCAGAGAGGGCGCCTCGTCTCCCGAGGACTTCGCGAAATCGGGCTTCTCGGCGTTCTCCTTCACGAGGTTGCGGCCCGTGTCGTCGACCGCCTTCTCCACCGTCGCCCGAGCGCCGCGCACGCCGGCGGCCGGCTCGCCCGTGAGCTTCAGCTCGATCTCGAGCCCCGAGAAGAAGCTGTCGTTGCGGCGGCGATCGGTCACGTCGCCCGCCGAGACGGCGAGCCCTCCCGCGGGGGGCGGGGCGGCCGGGAGGAGCGACACGGCGGTCACGAGAGCGAGGGTGGCGAGCATCGGGGCGTGTCTCCTTCTCGTTGCGGTGGTCCGGGTCATGGCAGCGGGACGTTCGCCAGCGTGAACGGGGAGGAAACGATCGACTTGCGCGTGTGGAGGAGGAGCTTCAGCTTCGCGTCGGCCGGCAGCTTCTGGGAAAACTTGAGGATCTTGACGCTCCCGGTGGACATCGACCCGGAGGTGTCGATCGCTTCGCCGTTCGCGCGGACGACGCCGATGTCGAGGATCTTCTTCTGTTCGTCGCCGATCTGGAGGATGAGATCGTTCTCGCCGACGTCGTTCATCATTCCGGCGAAGCCCTTCACGAGCGCCATCAGGGCCTCGGCGGTCTTGTCGTCCCCCGCTTCCTTCTTCATCTCCTCCTTGTGCTTTTCCATCTCCTTGTCGAACTCGGCGTCGCGCTTCTTCGCTTCGGCCAGGTACACCTTCGGGGAAACGAGGCTGAGCGTGATCTTCTGCGCCTTGAGCGCCGGCGACTCGATCGCCTTGTCCATGCGGGTCAGCACGCGGTCGATCGTCACGACCGCCGCGGGATCCCGCGTCGGGACGTAGAGCTGGACCTCGCCCGCGATCTCCTTGACGGCCGCGGCTCCCCGCGCCGGGTTCTTCAGGGCGAGTTTCAGCTCGGAGCTGCCGACGGACTTGAAGTCCTCGTCGGGCTTCCGTTCCGGCAGGAGGTCCCGCCCCGTCTCGTCCACCGCCTTCGTCAGAAGAATGCGGGCGGACCTGGCGTCGGCGACGTCGTCGCCCGTCAGCTTGAGCTCGATCTCGAGGCCCGCGAAGAACTTTCCGGTCGTCCGGCGGTCCTCGATCGTGCCGGCCGAGACCCGAACGCCCTGGGCGGCGAGCGCGGCGGGACCCAGGACCGCCGCGAGAACGACCGCCGGAAACACGGTCAACACCCGGGGAACGCGTGCCATGCAAAGCCCCCGCATCCGAACCCTCCCTGTCCTCGATTTCGGATCAGGGTAAACCTTGAACTTGCAACCTGCAACTTGAAACTATTCGTCCGCAAGGACATCCGAACGAATGAGCACACGCCCCGACGCCGCCGACCCGCCTCTCTTCATTCCGGTGCTGCTCGGCACCGCCCGGCGCGGGCGAATGAGCGAGCACGTCGCCAGTTTCGTCGTGTCCGAGCTGTCGAAGCTGCCCGGCGTCGAGACGGAGCTCTTCGACGTGAGGTCTCTCGGTCTGCCGACGGACGACGCCGGAGAACAGATCAAGCAGCCCGCCTTTTCCGCGGCAGTCATGCGCGCCGACGCCCTCGTCATCGTGGCGCCCGAGTACAACCACGGTTACCCCGGGCTTCTGAAGCACGCGCTCGACTCGAACCTCAAGGAGTACATCCACAAGGCCGTGGGAATCGTCGGGGTCTCGGCCGGACCGTGGGGTGGCACCCGCGTCGTCGAGAATCTCCTGCCGGTGATGCGCGAGCTCGGGCTGGTGACGATCTTCTGGGACGGCAACTTCTCGAGCGTCCGGAAGGCGTTCGACCCGGTGACCGGGGCGCTCCTCGACGACTCGTACGTCCGGCGCCTCGCGAAATTCTTCCAGGAGCTGGTCTGGATGGCGAAGGTGCTCCGGCACGGCCGGGAGAGGATTCCCCTGTGAGCTCGACGGCGCGGGTGCGCTGTCCCCAGTGCGGGGCGGAGATGAACTTTCACGCCGAGAAGCTGGATCCGTCGCGCGGCCTCGACGACCCCGCCGCGGACGAGGCGCTGGGCGGCGTCGTGCTCGAGATCCACACCTGTCCGGCCTGCAAGTTCGTTCTCGAGCGCGAGGCGCGCTGACGCCGTCATTGAACGCCGAACAGAAGCGTCTCGACGAGGACGCGCGCCGCGAGAAGAACTGGAAGCGGTGGGGCCCCTACCTCTCGGAGCGCCAGTGGGGGACGGTGCGGGAGGACTACTCCGAGAACGGCACCTGCTGGGACTACTTCCCGCACGACCACGCGCGCAGCCGCGCGTATCGCTGGGGAGAGGACGGTCTCCTCGGGATCACGGACCGCGAGGGACGCCTCTGCTTCGCGCTCGCGCTGTGGAACGGGCGCGACCCGATCCTGAAGGAGCGCCTCTTCGGTCTCACCGGGCCGGAGGGCAACCACGGCGAGGACGTGAAGGAGTGCTATTACTACCTGGAGTCGGCGCCCACCCACTCCTGGATGAGGGCGCTCTACAAGTACCCGCAGTCGGAGTTTCCCTACGCCCGGCTCGTCGAGGAAAACCGCCGGCGCAGAAGAGAGGATCCGGAGTTCGAGCTCACGGACACGGGCGTGTTCCACGACGACCGCTACTTCGACGTGTTCACGGAGTACGCGAAGGCGGCTCCGGACGACGTCCTGATCCGCGTCATCGTCGCCAACCGCGGACCGGAGCCTGCGCCGCTCCACGTTCTTCCGACCCTCTGGTTCCGCAACACGTGGTCGTGGGGAAGGACGGGCGAGGGCTACTGGCCACGGCCGCAGATCTCCCGCGAAGCGGGCGGCGCACTCCTCGCCCGGCACGCCGGCCTCGGCCGATTCCGGCTCGAAGCCGAGGGCAAGCCGGTCGAGCCGACGGTCTTGTTCACCGAGAACGAGACGAACTTCGCGCGCCTCTTCGGATCCCCGAACCCGCAGCCGTACGTGAAGGACGCGTTCCACGAGTACGTCGTGCACTCCCGTCGCGACGCGGTCAACCCGGAGGAAACCGGCACGAAAGCCGCCCTGCTCTACGTGCTCGACGTACCGGCTCGAGGAGAAGTGACGCTCCGGCTGCGCCTCAGTTCGGAAGAGGAGGCGCCGGAGGACGCCTTCGCGGACCACGATCGCGTTTTCGACGACCGGCGGCGCGAGACGAAGAGCTTCTACGCGACGCTGATCCCGTCCGGAATCACCGACGAAGAGGTGAACGTCGGACGGCAGGCTTACGCCGGGTTGATGTGGACCAAGCAGTTCTACCACTTCGCCGTCAAGGACTGGCTCGAAGGCGATCCGTCGCAGCCGCCGCCGGCCGAGGCGCGCAGGCACGGCCGCGACAGCGCGTGGACGCACCTCTACAACCGCGACGTGATCTCGATGCCGGACAAATGGGAATACCCGTGGTACGCGGCGTGGGATCTCGCGTTCCACATGATTCCTTTTGCGCGGCTCGACCCCCACTTCGCGAAGGAGCAGCTCGTCCTGCTCCTGCGCGAGTGGTACATGCACCCGAACGGACAGATCCCGGCGTACGAATTCGCGTTCGGCGACGTGAACCCTCCGGTGCACGCGTGGGCGGCGTGGCGGACCTACAAGATGACCGGGACCCGCGGCGCGCGCGACCGATTCTTTCTCGCGCGCGTGTTCCAGAAGCTGCTCTTGAACTTCACGTGGTGGGTGAACCGCAAAGATCCGGAGGGCAAGAATCTCTTCTCGGGCGGTTTCCTCGGGCTCGACAACATCGGGGTCTTCGACCGGTCGCGCGAGCTTCCGACGGGCGGCCATCTCGCGCAGGCGGACGGCACCGCGTGGATCGCGTTCTACTGCCTGACGATGCTGTCCATGGCTCTCGAGCTCGCGAGCGAAGACCCCGCTTACGAGGACGTGGCGTCGAAGTTCTTCGAGCACTTCGTCGCGATCACGGATTCCATGAACACGCTCGGCGGCACGGGGCTGTGGGACGAGGAAGACGGGTTCTATTACGACCAGCTCCACGCCGACGGCCAGGAGCTCCCGTTGAAGCTCCGCTCGATGGTGGGTCTCGTCCCGCTCTTCGCGGTGGAGGTTCTCGAAGAGTCCGTCATCGCGAAGCTTCCCGGCTTCCGCAAGCGGATGCAGTGGTTCCTGGAGAACCGCAGGGACCTCGCGCGCCACATCGCATACATGGAGGGCCGGTCGGGCGACGCCCACGGCCACCGGCTCCTCGCGATTCCCTCGAAGGAGCGCCTCGAGCGCGTCCTGCGGTACGTCTTTGACGAAAGCGAATTTCTCTCGCCGCACGGCATCCGCGCGCTCTCCCGCATCTACGGCGAGCGGCCGTACACGTTCTCGGTCGCCGGCCGGGAATACCGTGTGGCCTACGAGCCGGGAGAATCGACGACCGGAGTTTTCGGCGGCAACTCGAACTGGCGCGGTCCGGTGTGGTTTCCGGTGAACTTCCTGCTGGTCGAGGCGCTCGAGCGGTACCACCACTACTACCGCGAAGAGCTCACCGTCGAGTTCCCGACGGGCTCGGGTCGCCGGATGACCCTGGGGAAGGTGGCGATCGAACTTGCACGCAGGCTCTCTTCGATTTTCCTCCCGGACGAGAACGGCCGCCGCCCCTGCCACGGCGACGACGCCCGCTACGCGCGCGATCCGCACTGGAAGGATCTCGTCCTCTTCCACGAACACTTTCACGGAGAGACCGGTCGCGGCATCGGGGCGTCACACCAGACCGGCTGGACCGCGCTCGTGCTGCGGATGCTCCGGGACGTCGCGCAGGCGAGGTAGACTGGGTGCGCTGCCTATGATCGCCGTCCGCTAAGGCGCGAAAGCGCCGGACTCTCCAAACCGACCTTCAACCGCCGCCTCGAGCGGCAATAGAGGAGAGCTTTCCGTGGCGGACGAATGGTGGAAAGACTTTTTCGACGGACTCATCGTCGAGTTTTGGGAGGCGGTCGTTCCCGAGGAGACGACCAAGGCGGAAGCCGATTTCCTCGAGAAGCACCTGCGGCTCGAGCCGGGCTCCCGCGTCCTCGACGTGCCCTGCGGGGCCGGACGGCACGCGATCGCGCTCGCGGCGCGGGGTCACGGACTGACCGGCGTGGACATCTCGCGGGAATTCCTCGTCGCGGCGCGGGCGGGCGCGCTCGCGCGAGGCGTCACGGTGGACTGGCGGCAGGCGGAAATGCGCGATCTTCCGTGGAAATCCGAGCTCGACGCGGCGTACTGCGCGGGCTCGAGCTTCGGCTTCCTCGGAGACGAGGGAGACGCGGAGTTCCTGCTCGCGCTCTCGCGTACTCTGAAGCCCGGCGGCCGCTTCGTCGCGGACTTCAAGGCGGCCGAATCGATCCTCCCGAACTTCCGTGAGCAGTACGAGATGCGCGTGGGCGAGATCGAGTTCCGCGCGCGCAATTCCTATGACCCGATCCAAGGGACGATGGAGAGCGCCTACACGGTCACCCGTGGAAATCGGACGGAGAAGAAACGCGCTGTTCATCGGATCTACACCGCGAGGGAGATCCTGCGGATGCTCGAGGCGGCTGGTTTTTCGGACCTCGAGACCTACGGCTCCATTCAGGGAGAGCCGTTCCGTCTCGGGTCCCCGTCGCTCCTGGTCGTCGCGAGCAAGGCCAATTCGACCTAGGTCTAGCTCGAAGATGAATTCGATTCGAATATAAGCTTCGGCCCGCGACGGCAGATTCGAAAATCAAAAAGGGGTGGGTATGAAGCGAACCTTCCTGCGCTACGCAGTTCTCGCGTTAGCTCTGTCCGTCTCGATCTCGGCGATCGGGCGAAGCCAGCCGACGGAACTCTATTTCTCGGAGTACATCGAGGGCTCGTCCAACAACAAAGCTCTCGAGATCTTCAACGGCACCGGTTCGGCCGTGAACCTCGCGACGAGCGTTTACAACATCCAGATGTATTTCAACGGCAGCGCCTCCGCCGGCCTGACGATCAACCTGACGGGTACGGTCGCAAGCGGCGACGTCTACGTGGTCGCGCAGTCCGCCGCCAACGCGACAATCCTTGCGCAGGCCGACCAGACCAACGGTTCCGGCTGGTTCAATGGAGACGACGCGGTCGTGCTTCGGAAAGGCACGACGATCATCGACGTCATCGGTCAGATCGGCTTCGATCCCGGAACCGAGTGGGGAACCGGCCTGACGTCGACCGCCGACAACACGCTGCGCCGCAAGACGAGTGTTTGCGGGGGCGACGCGAACGGGACCGACGTCTTCGATCCGTCGATCGAGTGGGACGGCTTCGCGACCGACACGTTTGCCGACCTCGGAACGTATTCCGGGTGCGGTGGAGGCAATCCTCCGACCGGCGTCGGCGCGGCCGACCCGAACATCGTCGAGCCCGCAGACACGACTCTACTGACGGTGACGGTGACGCCCGGGAGCAATCCGGCGAGCACCGGCATAACCGTCCGAGGGAACCTCGCCCCGATCGGCGGCTCGGCGACCCAGGCCTTCCTGGACGACGGCCTGGCAGGCGACGCGGCCTCGGGTGACGGCGTCTATTCGTACCAAGCCACCGTTCTCTTCTCGACGACCCCCGGAAACAAGACGCTCTCCGTGACGATCTCCGACGCCCAGGCGCGCTCGACCTCGACGCCGATCGCCCTCGCCGTGATCTCGGCCGACCTCGCGATCCACGATATCCAGGGCTCGGGCACGAGCTCGCCCCACACGGGTGAGTTCGTCGGGACGCGCGGGGTCGTGACGGGCGTGAAGTCGAACGGCTTCTTCATCCAGACGCCGGACGCCGATGCGGATGCGGATGCGAACACTTCCGAAGGTATCTTCGTGTTTACCTCCAGCGCGCCCCCGGCTGCGGCGGCGGTCGGAAACGCCGTGAGGGTCGCGGCGACCGTCCAGGAGTTCATCCCGGGCGCCGACCCCAGTAGCCCGCCGCTGACCGAGCTCTCCGGATCGCCCGTCGTGAGCGTCGTTTCCACCGGCAACTCGCTGCCCGCAGCGGTGGCACTGACTGCCGCAGACACGAACCCGTCGGGCTCCATCGAACAGCTCGAGAAGTACGAAGGAATGCGGGTCTCGGTGTCGTCGCTGACGGTCGTCGGGCCGACCCAGGGCTCGGTCACCGAGTCGAGCGCGACCTCCTTCTCCAACGGCGTTTTCTACGGGGTCATCACCGGCATCGCGCGACCGTTCCGCGAGCCGGGCGTTCAGGTTCCCGACCCCCTGCCGGCAGGCAGCCCGTGCTGCGTTCCGCGGTTCGACCTCAACCCCGAGCGGCTGCGTGTCGACAGTGACGCGATCGGCGCCTCCGCGCTGGAGGTCGCGACCGGCGCCGTGGTCACCGGTCTCGTCGGCCCCCTCGACTACGGCTTCCGGACCTATACGATCGATCCGGAGCCGGGGGCGGCCGCGGTCGGCGGGATCTCGGTGCTCCCGGTACCGGCCCGCGCCTCCGACGAGTTCACGGTGGCGTCGTTCAACCTCGAGCGATTCTTCAACGATCAGGATGACTCTCCGGGTACCTCCGGAGAGCCGCAACTCACGAGCACGGCTTTCGCCAACCGGCTCAACAAGGCGTCTCTCGCGATTCGCGACGTGCTGGGGTCTCCCGACATCCTTGGCGTCATCGAAATCGAGAACCTGGCGACCCTCCAGTCGCTGGCGGCCAAGCTGAACGCCGACGACCCGACCCTGAACTACGTCGGTTACCTCGAAGAGGGCAACGACATCGGCGGCATCGATGTCGGCTTCCTCGTTCGGAGCAACCGCGTGGGAGTCGTGGACGTGACCCAGGAGGGTAAGACGGCGACGTTCATCGATCCGAGCGACTCGTCGGTGGATCTTCTGAACGATCGCCCGCCCCTCGTGCTGCGGGCGAACATCACGGCGGCAGCGGGGTTCCCCGTCACGGTGATCGTCAACCACCTCCGCTCTCTGAACGACGTCGACGATCTGGGGGCGGCCGGCGACCGGGTCCGAGAGAAGCGGCGTAAACAGGCGGAGTTCCTGGCCAACCTGATCCAGACGCGCGAGACCGCCGGAGAGCGCGTCATCTCCGTCGGGGACTACAACGCGTTCCAGTTCAACGACGGGTACGTGGACTCGATCGGTACGATCAAGGGAACTCCGACGCCGGCCGATCAGGTCGTCCTCGCCTCCAGCGACCTCGTCAACCCCGACCTCACCGACCTCGTGGACGGCGCATCGGCGGATCAGCGCTACTCCTACGTCTTCGACGGAAACGCGCAGGTGCTCGACCACATCCTGATCTCCGGGAACCTCGCTCCGCGGTTCCTCGGCCTGGCGCACGCTCGGCTGGACGCCGACTTCCCGGACTCCTACCGTAACGATCCGAATCGACCGGAGAGAATCTCCGACCACGACGCCCCCGTCGCTTACTTCAGCGCCGTGCCGAGGCTCTTCGCGCTCTCCCCCGCGAAGGTCTGGATCGGCCTCGCCAACAGCGACGACGTCGGGATCAAGTTCGACCTGCGGGGAGAGGTCTATCTCAACGGGTCGCAACTCGTCGGCTCCGGCGAGCTCGCGAGCGCAATCGGCGGGTCGTCCGGTTTCAACAACGCGAAGCTCGATTCGATCCCGCTCACCTTGACGGCCCCGGTGAATCTCGCGCCCGGGGACACCCTGTCGCTCAAGCTCTTCGTCCGCAACGCGTGCTCCGGCAGCGGAAAGAACTCGGGCCGCGCACGGCTCTGGTTCAACGACGCCGCAGCCAACAGCCGATTCGACGCGACCATCGACGCGACCGCGGATTACTACCTGAGGGACGCCTTCGCGCTGGCGACGACGCCGGGACCCGGTCCGAAAAAGACGATCGACGTCCAGTCGGGAGCGAAGTGCAGCGTGTACAAACCGTTCGGGACCTGGACCACGACACTGAACTGATCGAAGCAGGGGGTCAGGTCTCCACTTGCCACATCGCTTCGCGATGATGGCAAGGGCGCTGTCTCCGATCGGACGCCTTCCGTGCCAGTGAAGACCTGACCCCGAGGCCAGAAGCAGGGGGTCAGGTCTCCACTTGCCACATCGCTTCGCGATGATGGCAAGGGCGCTGTCTCCTATCGGATGCCCTCCGTGTCAGTGAAGACCTGACCCCCTTTCTTTCCTCGATAGACTCGGACGATGGCCAGGTTTGGAGGACTGGGCGGGGGCCTCGGTGGTCTCGGCCGCGCCGACCGCCGCGGCGGACGGGCCGCGCGCGTGGGCGCTTCCGGGGAGGACCAGAAGCGCAAGGCCCCGCCCTTCAAGGTCGTCCTGCGGGACGCGGCGGACCTCGTGCGCGCCCGCAAGGGCCGGCTCGCCGTCGGCTTCGGCCTCCTCGTCATCAACCGTCTCTGCGGCCTCGTCCTGCCGGGCACGACGAAGTTCCTGCTCGACGAGGTGATCGGCAAGGGACGGCGCGAACTCCTGGGGCTCCTGGTCCTCGCGGCCGGGGGCGCGACGCTCATCCAGGCGATCACCTCGTTCGCACTGTCGCAGATCCTGGGCCGGGCCGCGCAACGTTCGATCACCGAGATGCGCCGGGAGGTCCAGAGCCACGTCGGCCGGTTGCCGGTCGCCTTCTTCGACCAGACCAAGACGGGGGCGCTCCTCTCGCGCGTCATGACGGACGCCGAGGGAATCCGCAACCTCGTGGGCAGCGGGCTCGTCGAGGTCGCCGGAGGGCTCCTGACGGCCGCGCTCGCGATCGGGATCCTCTTCTACCTCTCGGTGAAGCTGACCATCATCACCATCTCGGTCCTCTCGCTCTTCGGCCTGGTGCTCCTCTACGCGTTCAAGACTCTTCGTCCGCTCTTCCGCGAGCGGTCGAAGATCAACGCCGAGGTCTCCGGGAGGCTGACCGAGTCGTTCTCCGGGATCCGCGTCGTCAAGGCGTACCGCGCGGAGCGGCGCGAGGCGCTCGTCTTTTCGAAGGGGGCGCACCGTCTCTACCGAAACGTGGCGAAGACGATGACCGGTTTCGCGGGCGTTTCCGCCTTTTCGACCCTTCTCCTGGGAATCGTCGGCGTCGCGATCATGTGGATCGGGTCGAACGAGGTCCTCGCGGGCCGCATGACCCTCGGCTCCTTCTTCTCTTTCACGCTCTACCTCGGGATGCTCGTGGGTCCCGTGGTGCAGATGGTCTCCATCGGCAGCCAGATCACGGAGGCGTTCGCCGGGCTCGAGCGCATCCGGGAGATCCGCGACGAGAGCCGCGAGGACCAGGGCGATGCGGCGCTCGAGCCGCTCCCGCGGATCGTCGGAAACGTCGAGTTCGACGACGTCTCCTTCGAGTACGAGGAGGGGGTTCCGGTCCTGAAAAACGTCTCGCTCGCAGCGCGGCCCGGAACGTCCACTGCGCTCGTCGGACCTTCCGGCGCCGGCAAGAGCACGCTCATCGGGCTCGTCGCCGCGTTCTACCGTCCGACGTCTGGAGTGATCCGTGTCGACGGCCGCGACCTCTCGCGCGTGCGGCTCGCCGATTACCGCGCACAGCTCGGCGTGGTCTTCCAGGAGAACTTCCTCTTCGACGGAACGGTCATGGAGAACATCGCGTACGCCCGCCCCGACGCCTCGCGCGAGGACGTCCTGCAGGCGGCGCGCATCGCACGCTGCGACGAGTTCGTGCGCGAGCTCCCCAACGGCTACGACACGATCGTGGGGGAGCGCGGCGTCAAGCTGTCGGGGGGCCAGCGGCAGCGGGTCGCGATCGCGCGTGCCGTCCTCGCCGACCCGCGGATCCTGATCCTGGACGAGGCCACGTCGTCACTCGACAGCGAGAGCGAGGCCGCGATCCAGGAGGGCCTGGGCGAGCTCATGAAGGGGCGCACGACGTTCGTCATCGCTCACCGGCTCTCGACGATCCGCAACGCCGACACGATTCTCGTCCTCGAGGGCGGTCGGATCGTCGAGCGCGGAAGCCACCGCGATCTCCTCGCCCGCGGCGGCCGTTACTTCGACCTCTACACCCGCCAGCACGGTCTCGAGGCGAACCTCTTCCTGAATCCGGGAGAAGTGGGGGTGGCCGAGCCGGAGGCATCGGCGCCGCAGACGTCGGCCGACGCGAACGCCGCCGGCGGACTCCCATTCCTGACAACGCCGCGCGAGTAGCCGGGGGCCACCGGTACAATCGAGCGCGATGTCGGAAAGACGCGAGGACGCGCTCGGCTTCTGGGAGGCGGGCACGGCGAAGCTCCTGACGGGAGACGTCGAGGGCGCCATCGCGCTCTTCACCCGGTCTCTCGAGCTCGAGCCGACGGCGGAGGCCTACACCTTTCGCGGCTGGGCCTACTCGTTCCAGGGCAGGATCGACGACGCGATCGAGGAGTGCCGCAAGGCGATCGCGACCGATCCCGCCTTCGGAAACCCCTACAACGACATCGGCTGTTACCTGATGCAGAAGGGGGATCTCGAGCAAGCCGTCCCGTGGTTCGAGCAGGCGAAGAAGGCCCCGAGATACGAGCCGCGGCACTACCCCTACCTGAACCTCGGCCGCCTGCACGCCGCGCGGGGGGACCTCGCCGCCGCGATCGAGGAGTTCCAGGGCGCGTTGTCGGAGAGTCCCGAGGACCCGATGGCGCTCCGGTTCCTGGACGCCCTCAAATACAAGGTGAATTGAGCGGTTGGCCCTCCGCGGAATTCGCGGCGGAGCGGCTCCGTTTTCAGGCGATTGACAGAGAGGAGATCCGATCGATGGCAATGGACCGTTTCGAAATGACTCCGCAGACCGCGTTCGAGGCCGGGGCGCTTTCGGTCGGCGCCGAGAAGGTCACGGCATTCCTGCGCAAGGTCTATGGCTGGATGTTCGTCGGGCTCGGGATCACCGCGATCACCGCCTTCGCCGTCGCATCGTCGCCCGCTCTCGTGCAGGCGATCTTCGGGAACTGGATCATCTTCGGGATCCTGATCGTCGCGGAGCTCGGCCTCGTCATCGGGCTCTCCGCGCGGGTCGACCGGATGGCGCCGCGCACGGCGGCCGTCCTCTTTCTCGTCTACTCCGCCCTGAACGGCGCCACGCTCTCGGCCGTGCTCCTCGCGTTCACGGGCGCGTCGATTGCAACCACCTTCGCCGTGGCCGCCGGGATGTTCGGGGCGCTCGCGCTCTACGGCACGACGACGAAGCGGAGCCTCGCGGGCTTCGGGCAGTTCCTCTTCATGGGACTGATCGGCCTCGTTCTCGCGTCGGTCGTGGGACTCTTCTGGAGAG
The DNA here is from genome assembly GCA_035457525.1 of Thermoanaerobaculia bacterium. GTDB lineage: Bacteria > Acidobacteriota > Thermoanaerobaculia > UBA5066 > Gp7-AA6 > Gp7-AA6. Next base: position 14,834 of record DATIBN010000183.1, read on the forward strand.
CGCCGGGGCTCCAGTTCGGAATCTCCGTCGTCGGAGTGCTCGTTTTCACCGGTCTGACGGCGTGGGACGCGCAGAGGCTGAAGGCCATGGCCGCCGTCACACCCGACAACCAGGTCGCCGGTCGCGCCGTCGTGGGCGCGCTGGCGCTCTACCTCGACTTCATCAACCTCTTCCTCTTTCTGCTGCGCTTCCTGGGCGCCCGCAGGGACTGATTTGCAACCGCGCCGCGCCGTCTCCACGGTCCTCATCCTGGTCGGCGCGGGATTGATCGGCGCCGCGGTCCTCCACTACACGCGGGGATCGCGCGCGCAGGAGGAAGGGCGGGAGGCTCTTCGCCGCGGAACTCTCGGTTACACGCCCGCGTCGAACCCTTCGAACGCGGTCCGCGACGATCTGCCGCGCGCGGGATACGAGCGGCCCCCGGCGAGCTACCCGACGGGTCAGCCGCTCGGCCGCCTCCGGATTCCCTCCGCCCGCATGGACTGGGTCGTCTTCGCGGGAGCCGACGACGCGACCCTCGAGAAGGGTCCGGGTCACGTTCCCGGGACCGCGATGCCCGGTGTCGACGGCGCCTACGAAAACTGCGTGATCACGGCGCACCGCGACTCGCACTTCCGGAATCTGGGCTGGCTGCGCCCGGGTCATTCGATCGAGCTCGAGACGCCATCGGGCGGTGTCCGCCGCTATCGCGTGGTCTCGCGGGAGATCGTCACGCCGAAAACCGTCCGCGTTCTCGCCCCGACGAAGATGCCGCGGCTGACGCTGATCACGTGCTATCCGTTCACGTACGTCGGTCCCGCGCCCAAACGCCTGATCGTCGTCGCGGAGCCGCTCGATGCGGCGTCCCGCGCCCGCGCTTCGACGTCCAAGACCCGCTGAAGCGCCGTCCCTGGCACCCCTTTTGAAGTCCCGGTCCCCCCGAGGGGAGAAATACCCCCGGAAAGGGCCATCCATGTTCGTCCGGTCGACCGCTGCAATCGTTCTCGTCTCGTTACTCGGAGTCGCGGCGCTCTCCGCCGAACCGGCGGGAAAGAAATCGCGCCGGAAGGCTCCCGCGCGGAC
>DATIBN010000184.1:0-3983 GCA_035457525.1 Thermoanaerobaculia bacterium
CGGTCGGCTCTCAGCCCCGGGACGGAAGGGAGCTCAGGAACGCGAGCAGTGAGTCCACGTATCCCGGCCACGACGCCTTTTCCGCCGCGGCAGCGAGACCCGGCTCGTAAAACGCGACGCCGCGGTCGAGCACGCGGGAGACGGCCGCGGCGAGCGCGTCCGGGTCGCCCGGCGCGAACAGCTCGCCCGTCGAGCCCGGTTGAACGGTCTCGACGAGGCCGCCGACCGCGGCCGCGACCATCGGGCGCCGAGCGGCGATCGCCCGCGCCGCGATCCCGCTGCCCGAGACGTACCGGTACGGCAGGACGACCGCGTCGCAGGCCGCGAGCCACAGCGACATCTCCTCCTCGGGAACGTATTCGTCGCGCCAGCGGATCGACTCGCGAACCGGGCTCTGCTTCCACCGTCGCTCGAGCGACCGCGCTTCCGGAAAGACCTCTCCGACAACGGCGATCGTCGCGCCCGTCTCGGCCACGATCCGGGGGGCCGCGTCGAGGAGGAGCTCGACGCCCTTGTAACGCCGGACGAGCCCGAGAAAGAGAACGAGCGGCGATGCGATGCCGAGCCTCCCGCGCGCGCCCGTGCAATCCGGTCGGACCGCCTCGACGACCGGATGCGGCAGGACGGCGACCGGTCGTCCCGGTCCGCGCCGGGAAAGCCGGTCGCGGTCGCTCTCCGCGTGCACGACGAAGGCGTCCGCCGCCAGGAAGGCGCCGAGGGTGAAGAACCGCTGGAGCGCTCCGGGCTCGTGGTCCGCCACGTTGTGGCAGAGAAGGACCCTCCTTGTCCGGGGGGAAAGCGCGCGCAGCCGGCGGAAGACGGTGCGCAGCGGAAGACCCCAGAAGGATGTCCACCATGGGGCGATGAGCGCGTCGGCTCCCGAGGAGGCGATCTCCCTCGCCGTGGAGTTCCACGACGCCGGGGAGCGATAGTCGAGCATGGCGCGGGCGCCGGGCGGGGGCGCGCCCTCCGGGATCCGGTCGAACCGCCGGGGGTCGAGCCACCGCGGGTAAGGCCGCGAGAACGTGAACCACGATACGCGGGTTCGCTTCTCGAGCCCGCTCGCCAGGAGCGCCGTCTCCCGGGCGATCCCGCCGCGATCCGGAGGCGCGGGCCCCAGCAGCGCCACGTGCTCGATCGGGCCGGTCACGTCTCGCGCCGAAGCCAGAAGCCCTTGAGATATTCCCCTTCGGGACAGTCGAGAGAGACGGGGTGGTCCGCGCCCGCGCCCTGGCGCGCGACGAGCGCGAAGGTCCGTCCGGCGTCGAGGCTCGCCGAGAAGACGACCTTCTGGAAGAGGTCGGCCGTCACGAGTCCCGAGCACGAGCAGGTCAGGAGCCACCCTCCCGGCGCGACGAGCGACATCGCGAGGCGGTTCACGTCCTGGTACCCGCGCGCCGCTCGAGGCAGGTCACCGCGCTTCTTCGCGAACGCCGGAGGATCGGAGACGATGACGTCCCAGGACTCGCCGGCGGCCACGCGGCGGCGCAGGTCCTCGAACACGTCCGCACGGACGAAGTCGGACTCCTCCACCGCGAAGTCGTTGGCGCGGCGGTTCTCCCGCGCGAGCTCGAGCGCTCGCTCCGAAGCGTCCACGGCGACCGCGCGAGCCGCTCCCCCGGCGAGCGCGGCGACGGAGAAGCCGCCGGAGTAGGAGAAGAGATCGAGGACGGTCCGGCCGCGCGCGATCGCCCGGAGGCGCGCGCGGTTCTCCCGCTGATCGAGGAAGAACCCCGTCTTCTGACCGCCGGAGACGTCGGCGAAGAAGCGCAGGCCGTTTTCGAGGAACTCGGCGCGCTCCCGCCCCTCACCCCGACCCTCTCCCGGAGGGAGAGGGGGTGTGCGGCCGCTATCCCGCTCCATTCCTGTCTCGCGCACGACGAGATGCCCGGGGGAGAACACCTCCCGCGCTGTGCGCTCGAGCTCCTCGCGCCACCGGACCGTCCCCTCGGTCGTCAGGTCCATGACGGCCACGTCGCCGAAGACGTCGAGGAGAACGCCGGGACAGAGATCCCCCTCGGAGTTCACGCCGCGGTAGCCGGTCGTCCCGGGGGGCACGATCTCCGCTCGGAGGCGGCGCGCATATGCGAACCGCTCCCGGAAGAGGTCGGGGCCGGGCGCCCGTCCGTCGAAGCTCCAGATCCGCGCCCGGATCTGCGAGCCGGGCGAGTAGGCGCCGACGCCCAGGACTTCTCGCCCGGGGCTGACGACTTCCGCCAGGCCGTCGGACCCGTCTCCCGACGCCTTCGCGATCGCCCCGGAGAAGAGCCACGGGTGCCGGCGGCGGAGGGACTCCTCGCGGCCGGGCTTCACGACCAGGCGGATCACGGGCCGAAAATACCGCGGCGGGCGGGGTGCCCCCCAGAAAAGAAGAGGGCCCCGCGGACCGGGGCCGGAGGGATAAGGAGATCGCTAACTGCTGGGGGTTCTACGGAGCCGGCCGGGCGGGCGTTTACCTCTGGTTCAGGGACCAGTCGTAATCGAGGAAGCGCAACGGGGTGTTCCCGGAGGCGAGCCAGCCCGCCGAGTCCCGATCGGCGACGTAACGCGCGACGAACCGGCCGAGGCTGCCCGCCTCCCGCTCGAACTCGGCGCGGTTCCAGTCGAAGATCTTCGACAGGAGGACGCGCCCCCCCGCCCGGTCGATGACGTTCTTCTTCGGGTCGTTGACGAATTCGCGGCCCTGCCGGTCGAGCTCCGCCGAGACGTTCGCCGCCGTGTAGGCGCGGGGCGAGAGCGGCGGACACGACTCCGAGACGCAGACGATCGCGAAGTGAAAGCGCGGATCGGCGAGCTCCCGCAGCTGGTTCTCGATGCCGTCGAGCGAGAGCTGGCGCCCCCCGATCCGGCGGCGGATCCGGTTGAAGGCACCGTCGACGTCCCGGATGCTGGCGATCGGATAGCGGTCGAGCACGATGCCGATCGCCATGGCGTTGTACGCGTTCACGTAGAACGCCTTCTTCTCGTCCGACGACATCTGCGTCGGTCGCGCGTCGCCCAGGTTCGCGAGGTAGGCGGCCAGCCGTTTGCGGTCCTGCCCGGTGGCCGAGCGGTAGTCGAAGCCGCCGTTGCGCGCCCGGGCCGCGAGGACCGCGTCGAAGGGCGCCGGGTCCGGGATTCCCTCGGGCCGCGGAAACGGGGCCGCAGCGAAGAGGACGATGAGCAGGGACGCGATCAAAACAGGCGGGCGATCTTGACGACCACCCAGGCGATTGCGGCGCAGATCGGGAAAGTCAGGATCCAGGCGGTCACGATGTTCGCGGTCACGCCCCAGCGCACCGCCGAGAGTCCGCGCGTGGCGCCGACGCCCACGATCGCGGTCGAAATCGTGTGAGTCGTCGAGAGCGGAATTCCGAGCTTCGAGGCGAGCGTGATCGTGCTCGCCGCCGCCATCTCCGCGGCGAAGCCCTCGTGCGTTTCGAGCTTGGTGATCTTCATCCCGAGCGTCCGGATGATCCTCCAGCCTCCGGTCAGGGTCCCGATCGCCATCACCGTACCGCAGAGCAGGATCACCCACCTCGGGATTGCAAAGGTGTGCAGCACGTTCCCGAGCACGAGGGCCATGGTGAAGGCTCCCATGAACTTCTGACCATCGTTGGAGCCGTGGCTGAACGCCATGAAGGCGGAGGAGAAGACCTGCATCCATCGGAACGGGCCCCGCACCTTTCCCGGCACCGCCCGGCGAAAGAGCCAGTAGATCGCGGTGATGACCAGCAGGCCACCGAAAAAACCGAGGAACGTCGAGAACACGAGGCCGAGCAGCACCTTCTTCCACCCGGCCCAGAGCAGAACGCCCGGCCCCGCGGTCGCGAGACCGGCGCCCGCGAGCCCCGCGACGAGAGCGTGGGTCTCGCTCGTCGGGATTCCCATTCGGGCGGCGAGACTGGACCAGAGGATGATTCCCACCATGGCTCCGCCGACTGTCGTGAGGTCGACGGCGTTGGTGTCGATGATGTCCTTGCCGATCGTCGAAGCAACGGCGG
>DATIBN010000185.1:0-3095 GCA_035457525.1 Thermoanaerobaculia bacterium
AAGAAGTTCGCGATCTGGGGCGAGCCGACCAAGGGATCGCTGATCTTCGATGCCGGCAAGGAGCCGGTCGAGATCGGGAATTACCCGGAAGATCTGATCCGCATGAAGACGCATCCGGAGCCCTACAAGATCGATCATCACTTCGAGCTCTATTACAAGTTTCTGAAGGCGCGGCATCCCGCGACGTACCACGTCCCCGGATTGGCGACCACCGGTTTGATTAAACCGATAGAGATCAAAAGCAGCGGCGGGCCGAGCTGCGGACCGGGCGCGTTGCCGTAGAAGTCAGACCGCCGCGACCGGTCTCTCGATCTCCTCGGGCTGCCGCGCGGCCAGCTCCTCGAACGCGGCCATCGGCGTGATGCCGCGCTCCAGCCACTTGTGCTCGCCGTCCAGGAAGCGGCGCGCGGTGCGGTACTTCTTCACGTCGTCGTTCGAGCGGATCGCCTCGAACGCGTTGGCGATGCGGCGGCGCGTCATCCGGCAGAACACGTCCGCCAGCTCAACCGCGCTCTTCGCCTCGGGAGAGCGCGCGCGCCGCATTCCCTCCGCCCGCGACACCGCCGCCGACATTGCGAAGAGGTCCGCACCGATGTCCACCGCCCGGAAGAGCAGGGCCTGGCGCCTCTCGAGCTTGGGGCCGTGCGTCGCCATGAGATGGAAGATCGCCCGTGACAGCCGCCGCGTCGTCCGCTCCATGTAGCGCACGTGCTTCGACAGAGGGCCAAAGTCCTGGAAGCGCGGCCACCTTCCCCACCCCGCCCATCGGGTCGGGTACCAGGCCGAGTAGAAACCGACGAACCGCGGGAGCGACGCGAGGCGCTCCTTGCGCGACAGCTTCCTGTCGAAGAGCTTCGCGGAGACGGCGAGGTGCCGGTCGAGAGCCTCGCGCGCGATGAAGAGCCGCATGATCTCGGACGACCCCTCGAAGATCAGGTTGATGCGGTAGTCCCGCATCATCCGTTCGACCGCGATCGGCGGCTCGCCGCGCGCCTTCAGCGAGTCGGCGGTCTCGTAGCCCCGCCCGCCCCGGATCTGCATGGTCCGGTCGACGATCCTCCAACCCTCCTCGGAGTTCCACATCTTGGCGACGGCAGCCTCCAGCCGGATGTCGCGGTTCCCCATGTCCGCCATCGACGACGCGAGATCGCTGATGGCCTCCATGGCGAACGTCGTCGCTGCCATCTCCGCGAGGAGCTGCGCGATCGCGTCGTGACGCCCGACGGGTTGCCCCCACTGGACGCGCTCGTTTGCCCACACGCGGCAGATCTCGAGGGCGCGTTTCGCTCCCGCCGTGCAGCTCGCGGGAAGAGTCAGTCGGCCCGTGTTCAAAGTGACGAGCGCGAGCTTCAGCCCGCGCCCCTCGGCGAGCAGCAGGTTCTCCTTCGGAACGCGTACGTTCGTGAAGCGGATGACGCCGTTCTCGATCCCCTTCAACCCCATGAAGTCGCAGCGATGGACGACCTCGACGCCCGGGAAATCGCGCTCGACGATGAACGCCGAGATCTTCCGGGTGTCGGGGTGACGCGCCATCACGACGTAGAGCTCCGCGATCGTTCCGTTCGTGCACCAGAGCTTCTCGCCGTTGACGACGTAGTCCCCCTCCGGCGTCTTCACGACGGTCGTCGAGAGGTTCGCCGGATCGGAGCCGACGTCCGCCTCCGTCAGCGCGAAGGCGGATACCGCGCCGCGCGCGAGCCTCGGGAAGTACTTCTTCTTCTGTTCGGGGGTCCCGAAGAGCTTCAGCGGCTGCGGCAGGCCGATCGACTGGTGCGCCGACAGGAGCGTGGTCAGGTTCCCGTCCTGGCTCGTGACGAGCTTGATCGCCTCGCTGTACTCGCGCTGTGAGAACCCGAGCCCACCGTACTCCTTCGGGATCTTGATGCCGAAGGCGCCGAGCTCCGCGAGGCGTTTCACGACCTGCGGCGGGACCTTGCCTTCGCGGTCGATCCGGTCGGAGTCGACCTCCTCGACCAGAAACTTCTCGAGCCGATCCATGAACGCGCGGAACTCGGGGCGGTCGAGCGGCGCCTCGGGAAAGGGATGAACCAGGTCGAGGCGGTAGTTCCCGAGGAAGATCTCTTTCAGGAAGGAAGGCGCCGTCCAGTCGGTCTCGCGCGCCTCCTCGGCGACCTGTCGGGACTCGGCCTCGGAGAGCGCGCGCGAGCCCTTCTTCACGGCCATGGCTCGAAAACTTTACCGTAAAGTGGCGAGTGGCAGCCTGATGAATAAGTACCTCTCGTACGACGAGGAGCGCGCACCGAAGGTCCGGGAGATGTTCACCCGCCTCGCCGCGCGCTACGACCTCGTCAACGACGTCATGAGCTTCGGGATGCACCGCAAGTGGAAGCGGGAGGCCGTCCGGCTCGCACTGGAAGGACGGAAGAGGGCCCGCCTCCTCGACCTCTGCTGCGGCACCGGCGACATGTGCTTCTACGCCGGACGGATGGGAGCGGACGGCGTCGTCGGAGCGGACTTCACGCTTCCGATGCTCGCGGTCGGCCGACGCCGCGCCCGCGCGGGGGAAGGGAACCCCGACTTCGTTACTGCCGACGCTCTTCGCCTTCCCTTTGGCGACGGCGCCTTCGACGCGATCACGGTGGGCTACGGGCTGCGCAACGTCGCCGACCCGAAGCTCGCGCTCTCGGAAATGCGGCGCGTGCTCGCGCCGGGCGGGCGCGCCGTCGTGCTCGACTTCGGCAAGCCCGACAACGCCGTCGCGCGCGCTCTCTACAACGGCTATCTACGGTCCATGATGCCGGCCGTCGGATGGGCGTTCCACCGCGACCCGCAGACCTACAGCTACATTCCCGACTCGCTCGAGCGCTACCCCGCACAGCGTGGGGTCGAAAACCTCATGCGGGAGGTCGGCTTCGGGAACGTGCGGTACTACAACCGCCTCCTGGGAACGATGGGTTTCAACGTCGGAGAGACATCGCAGGCTACGATGTCATCCTGAGGCCGAAGGCCGAAGGATCTCTCCCTCGGAAAGCAAGAGATCCCTCGCTGCGCTCGGGATGACAAGGAAAAGAAGAAATGGCGCACCAGTACATCTTCACGATGGTCAACCTGCGGAAGGTCGTGCCGCCGCAGCG
>DATIBN010000186.1:0-2331 GCA_035457525.1 Thermoanaerobaculia bacterium
AGGTCAAACGCGGGTCCGAGACCCTCTCCGTGAGCCTGAAGACGCGCCGTCTCGTCTAGTCCGCGCCGGCCTCCGCGGCTGCCTCGGGTCGCGGCCGCTTCTTGAATATCCACGAGATCGCGATGCCCAGCAGATAGAGCAGGAGCATCGGCACCGCGAAGACGACCTGCGTCGCGACGTCGGGTGTCGGGGTGATCACGGCCGCGACGACGAAGACGACGAGCACGGCGTACTTGAACTTCTTGAGCAGCCACCGCTCCGACACCACCCCCATGCGGGTCAGGAAGAAGATCAGGATCGGCAGCTCGAAGCAGAGACCGAGGCCCAGGATCACCTTCGTCGCGGTCGACAGGTACTCGTTGATCGTGATCACCGCCTGGAAGTTCGTTCCCATCCCGACGAGAAAACCGACGACGACCGGAAACGCCTCCAGGTATCCGAAGGCGCAGCCCGCGAGGAAGAACAGGACGCTCGCCATGAGGAACGGGATCGCGAAGCGCTTTTCGCGTCGGTAGAGCGCCGGCGCGACGAAGAGCCAGACCTGCCAGAGAATGATTGGCGACGCCAGGATCATTCCGCCGAGGAGGGCGACCCGGAAGTACAGGAGGAAAGGCTCCGTCAGAGTGGTGTATGCGAGGTTCTGGCCGGGGGGCAGGTAACGGCGCACGGGACGGGCGAGGATCTCGAAGAGCCACTCCGAACGCGACCATGCGACGCCGAAGGCCGCAGCGAGCGCGATGAGCGAGGTGACGAGTCTGCGGCGGAACTCCTCGAGGTGCTCGAAGAAGCCCATCCGCGGGAGCTCCTCTTCCCCGGGAAGCCGGCGCCGGTCCGCGGGGGTTCCGGCGTCTTCCGGAGACGCGGGACCGACGAGCTTCACGGCCGCGGTCCCTTTGCCGGCACGCCCTTCAAGAGGGCTGGATCGGAGCGGATGGGGGTTCGGCTTCCTCCGGTCCCGTCCGGGGCTCGGGCGCCGGAGGGGCCGCCACGGGCGACGCCGTCGAAGCAACGGTATCGCGCAGCTCCCGCGCCTGATCGCGAATCGCCGAGACCTCGTCCCGGACCCCCGCAACCTGGTGCTTGCCCTGCTCGATCTCGTCCTCGATGGTGCGTTTCAGGTCGTCGGACGCCCGCTTGAACTCGGCGAGGCCCCGGCCCAGCGATTTCCCGAGCTCCGGGAGCTTTCGCGGCCCGAACACGAGGAGGGCAACCAGAAAAATCAGGATCAGCTCGGGCATTCCGATCGGGCCGAACATGTTGGCGTACTCCGTGAAGGATTCTACGCCGGACGTCGTTTCGAGGATCGTGGCCGAGGGTTTCGGAAAGAGTCGTGCCACAATGGCGACCGTCAGGAGGAACTGAGTGAGCCAGACCCGGTCCCGTTTTTTCGTTGCCGTGCTGCTGTTGGCGGTCTCGACCCTGGCCGGAGGCGCCTTCGCGGCGATCCTCTTCGCCTCCCCCGAGCGCGAGGCCCCGCCCCTGGACGAGTATGCGGACATCCTGACGACCCTCTCGGAGTGGTCGCCGCAGCCGATCGCGCCGGAGCAGTTCGTGTATGCATCGGTCCACGGAATGCTCTCGCGACTCGATCCCCACACCGCCTTCCTCGAGCCCGAGGACTTCTCGGCCATGCGGGAGAAACAGCAGGGCTCGTTCTTCGGTCTCGGCATCCAGATCCAGAAACGGATGGGCCGGATCACCGTCATCGCTCCGATGGAGGGAACGCCCGCCTACAAGCTCGGCATCCGGGCCGGCGACGTGATCACCCACATCGAGAGCGAGGAGATCAAGGAAGACGTGACCACCGACGAGGTCGTGCGTAAGCTGCGCGGACCCAAGGGGAGCCAGGTCACGATCACGATCCGGCGGGCCGGCATCGACGAGCCGATCCGGATGACGATCACCCGCGCCGAGATCCCGACGTATTCCGTCCGTTACGCCTTCATGCTCTCGCCGGAGGTCGGATACATCCTTCTCGCCGACTTCACCCACACCTCCAGCCGCGAGTTGAAGGCCGCGATCGAACGGCTCGAGAAGCAGGGCATGAAGAAGCTCCTTCTCGATCTGCGCGGAAACCCGGGCGGCGTTCTCGAGCAGTCCGTGGACGTCGCCGACGTGTTCCTGGAGCGCGGCTCAAAGGTCGTGTACACGCGGGGCCGGACGAGCTCGTCCGCGCAGGATTACCTCGCCCCCGGCGAGGGCCTCCACTTCGACAAGCCGCTGGTCGTTCTCGTGAACCGGGGATCGGCGTCGGCCTCCGAGATCGTCGCCGGCGCGATCCAGGACCACGACCGCGGCCTGATCGTCGGGCAGCGCACGTGGGGCAAGGGA
>DATIBN010000187.1:0-7563 GCA_035457525.1 Thermoanaerobaculia bacterium
TACCGCATCCTGCCCGGGCCCGAATCCCGCGGCATCACCGGCATCTCGATGGGCGGTTTCGGCGCGATGAAGATCGCCCTCAAGCATCCCGGCCTCTTCGGAGCGGTCTCGTCGCTCTCCGGCGCCCTCATCCCGATCGGGCTCGACGACATCCGCCGCTACGGGTGGATGACCCGCCTCACCCTGAAACGCGTCTTCGGACGGCACCCCGACCCGAAGACGCTCTCCGCCAACGACGTCTGGGATCTCCTCCGCACGGCGCGGTTCGCGCGCGCTCCCTTCGTCGTTCACCTGCGCGCGGGGACGGAGGACTTCTACGGCCTGGACGGAGTCGCCGCGCAGTACGGGGCGCTTTTGAACGAGCACGGCGTTCCGACGGAGGTCGTGCTGGAGCCGGGGGGCCACGACTGGGACTACTGGCGCCGAGCGCTCGTATCCATCGCGGGGTGGCACGCGGGACGGTTTTCGTATGATCGGATTCGATGACGGAGGCAAGCGCGCGCCTCGAAAACGGAGAGATCCCTCGCTTCGCTCGGGACTCGCGGCTGGTCCTGTTCGACGTCGACGGAACGCTGCTTTCCGCGGGCCGCGCCGCGCGGGAATCGATACTCGCCGCCCTCTCCGCGGTGCTCGGCTGGGAAGGCTCGGCGGAGGGGAACGACTTTTCCGGCAAGACCGACCCGCAGATCCTGCGTGAGCTCGTGCTCGACGCCGTCGGTCGAGCGCGGTTCGAGTCGGCCCTCTCCGCGGTCCTCGATCGCTACCTGGAAGAGCTCGCGAAGCGGCTCGATCCCGCGGCCGTCGTTCCCAAGCCCGGGGTGAGCGAGCTCCTTCGGACGCTCGCGCGGGAACCCCGTGTCACCCTGGCGCTTCTGACCGGCAACATCGAACGCGGAGCCCGGATGAAGCTCGAGCCCCCCGGTTTCAACGCGTACTTCCCGTTCGGGGCCTTTGGCGACGACTCGGCCGACCGATACCGCCTCCCGGCGATCGCGGTCGGGCGCGCTCGCGAACGGACCGGGCGCGATTTCTCCGGAAGCTCCGTCGTCATCGTGGGCGACTCCGTTCACGACGTGGCGTGCGGGCGATCGATCGGCGCGCGGTCGATCGCGGTCGCGACCGGGCCGACGCCGGCGGAAAAGCTGGCCGCCGAGAAGCCGGACGCGCTCTTCGGCGACTTCTCCGACGTCGGGGCGGCGGCCGAGGCGATCCTCCGGTGAAACGAAGGACGCTCCTCCTCGTCGTCGCGGTGACTGCGGCCGGCTGCGCCGGCGGGGCGCCGCCCACTCCGACCGCCAAGCGCACGCGTGCGCCTTACGAAGCGGCGCCCGCCGGCAGCCATTCGCTCCAGATACAGATCGACACGCGCGCGGCCCGGGATCTGCTGGCGTTCCTCGCGCTTCCGCAGTTCCAGGCCGAACGGGCGAAGGCGATCCAGGAGCTTCCCGCCGTCCGGCTGGCGCTCCAGGACTCGGGGCGCACGCCGGACGTCTTCGAGCGCGACCTCGCCGCCGCGTTCGGAGAAGAGCCCACGAGCGGGGTCTTCGACTTCCACTCGATCCGCGCCAAGCAGGCGCGGTGGGGAGCTCTCCTCTCGGCTCTGACCGCCCGCGAGGCGGACGTGGCGCGGATGGCGTCCGAGCGCGCGGCCGCCCTCCTTCCGGCGGACCGGCCCATTGCGGCGGGCCTCCAGGTCTTCCTGTCGTTCGGACTCGCGGGGCTCGCGGACCACCTGGTCGTCGTTCTGCCGGATCGCAACGAGGCGATGATCGTCGACCTCGCGCGCGCTCTCGGGGAGGCCGAGGGGGAGACGGTCGACAACCAGATCGAGCGCGTCGCGCGCCTGATCGCCGGCGAGGCCTTCCGGCAGGCGTGGCGCGCCTACCGCACCGGCAGCGAGAGCTGGACCCGCCACGATTCCTCTCTCGGTCAGCTCGAGCCGCTCTTCCAGGTCGTCGCCGAGCAGGGGCCGGTGGCGCTCTTCCACGTGGACGAGAACTTCTTTCCGCTCTCCACATGGCTGCGGGAGCCGATGAAGCGCACCATGGGAGAGTTCAACCGCACGGCGGAAAGGCTGGTCGAGTCCGAAGGCGATCTCGAAAAGCGCATGACGCTCGCCGCCGAGATCCGGCGCGCCGACTTCGCGCAGCGGCTGGGCGGGCCGGCCGGGGCGTTTCTGTGCGACGGGATCATCCAGGCCCTGGGCCTCGACGCATTCCGCAGCGCTCTCGCCGCCGGACCGAAGGCATTCTTCGCGGCCTACGATGAGGCGCAGCAGAAGTCGAGCGAACTCGTCCCGCTGTCGCCCGTGATCCAGGAGCGGATCGCGACGAAGCCGCAGCGGTGACCGTCGCCGACTTTCCCCTCCGCATCGCCGGAGAAGAGGTTGCGACCGGCGACTGGATCGAGGTCCGGTCGCCGTGGTCCGGCGAGCTGCTCGCGCGGGTCGCGCGCGCCGGGGCGCCCGAGGTGGAGCGGGCGATCGCGGCCGCCGCCGAGAGCTTCGAAGAAACGCGCTCGATGCCGGCGTACCGCCGCGCCCGGATCCTGCGGCGGCTCTGCGAAGCGCTCGAGGCGGGGCGCGAGGAGCTGACCGCGACGATCGTCCGCGAAGCCGGGAAGCCCCTGCGCTTCGCGCGGGCCGAGGTCGACCGGGGTACCACGACCGTGCAGCTCGCGTCCGAGGAGGCGACCCGCCTCGCAGGCGAGGTCGTCCCGGTGGACATCGAGCCGCGCGGCGAGGGGGCGTTCTGCGCGGTGCGACGCTTCCCGGTCGGGCCGGTCGCGGCGATCACGCCCTTCAACTTCCCTCTGAACCTCGCCCTTCACAAGGTGGCTCCGGCGATTGCGGCCGGCAATCCGGTCATCCTGAAGCCCTCCCCGCGCACGCCGCTCACGGCCGATTTCCTGGCGCGCGCCGTCGAGTCTTCGGGCTGGCCGAAGAAGGCGTTCTCGCTCGTCCACGCCGATCCGGAAGTCGCGCGGCCTCTCTGGACGGACGAGCGCATCCGGTGCGTGAGTTTCACCGGCAGCGACTCGGTCGGCTGGAGGATCAAGGGGGAGGCGGTGCGAAAGAAGGTCGTCCTCGAGCTCGGCGGAAACGCGGCCGCGATCGTCTGCGAAGACGCGGACGTCGAGGACGCCGCGGGCAAGCTCGCGACCGCGGCATTCGCGTACGCCGGCCAGGTGTGCATCAAGGCGCAGCGCCTCTTCGTCGCGCGGTCGATCTACGATCGCTTCGTCGCGGCTTTCGTTGCGGCGGCGGCGAGGATGGAGCCGTCGGACCCCGCCGAAGAGTCGGCGATGCTCGGCCCGATGATCGACCGGGAAAGCGCCGACCGGGTGGCCGCGTGGGTCGAGGAGGCGCGGGAGAGAGGGGCATCCCTCCTCCTGCCCCTGCGGCGCGAGGGGTCGCGTCTGTGGCCCGTCGTCGCCGCCAACGTGCCCCGGGGAGTCCGGCTGCGTGACCGCGAGGTGTTCGGCCCCGTGGCGACGGTCGAGCCCTTCGATCGCTTCGAGGACGCCGTCGCGGGAGCGAACGACAGTCCCTACGGCCTGCAGGCGGCTCTCTTTACCCGGGACGTCGGCCGCGTGATGAGGGCGTTCGAGGGGCTCGAGGTGGGCGGCGTCATCGTCAACGAGGCCCCGACGCTTCGCATCGACAACTTCCCGTACGGCGGTACGAAGGCGTCCGGCTTCGGCCGCGAGGGCGTGCGTTACGCGATCGAGGAGATGACGGAGCCGAGGACGCTTTACCTGAAGTCCTAAGGTCCGGGCGGACAGTCGATAACGGGCAGGCTGACAGGCTGCCCGTATCGCAATAGGATGGTCCGCAAATCCCGAAGTCGCCATGCGTGCTCCTCTGCCCCCGAACGAAGACGCCCGGCTCGAGGCCATCCGGCAGCTCGAGATCCTCGACACAGCCCCCGAGCCGCAGTTCGACGACCTCGCGCTGATCGCGTCGGAGATCTGCGACACGCCGATCTCCATGATCACGCTCGTCGACGAGGACCGGCAGTGGTTCAAGGCGAAGATCGGCGTCGAGGCCCAGGAGACCTCCCGCGACCTCGCGTTCTGCGCCCACGCGATCCTCCAGCGGGGGCTCTTCGTCGTATCGGACGCCCTGGACGATCCCCGCTTCGCGACGAATCCGCTCGTCACCGCGGATCCGAAGATCCGCTTCTATGCGGGCGCGCCGCTGCGCACGGCCGACGGTCACGCACTCGGCACTCTCTGCGTCGCGGACCGGACGCCCCGGCAGCTCACCGAGGAACAGAAGGACGCTCTCCTCGCCCTGTCACGCCAGGTGGAAGCCCAGCTCGAGCTGCGACGGCGCCTCCTCCACGATCGGCATGAGGCCGACGAAGCCCTGCGCGACAAGGAAGTGAGCGTCAAGGTTCTCGTGGAACAGATGCCGGCGGTGCTCTGGTCGGTGGACCGCGACCTGCGGTTCACGTCGTTCATGGGGGCGGGGCTCGCCGGCATCGGCCAGGAACCCGGCCAGTTCGTGGGGCGTACGCTCTACGACTATTTCGGAACGAACGAGCCGGACTTCCGACCGATCGCGGCGCACAAGAAGGCCCTTTCCGGCAGCTCGATGTCCTTCGAAGTCGAGTGGAGGGGACGAACGTTCGCTTCTCACGTCGAGCCTCTCCGCCAGGCCGATGGCGCGATCAAAGGGGTCATCGGGTCGGCTCTCGACATCACGAACCAGAAGACGATCGAGAAGGAGCTCGAGAAGTCGGTCTCGCTGCTGAAAGCGACGCTCGACTCCACGGCCGACGGGATCCTCGTCTTCGATCACGAAGGCAACCTCGTCGCATACAACCGGAAGTCACTCCAGATGTGGCAGATCCCGGAGGCGATGACGGCTTCCGCAAAACGGGACGAGCTCCTCGCCTTCGTGCTCGATCAGGTCAAGGACCCCGGCGTGTTCGTGCAGCTCGCGATGCGGTCCTACGCCCGAACGGAGGCAGAGGCGCTCGATGTCGTCGAGCTCAAGGACGGACGGGTCTTCGAGCGTTACTCGGGTCCGCAGATGCTGGGCGGGAAGAGCATCGGCAAGGTCCTGTCGTTCCGCGACGTCACCGAGCGGCGGCGCGCCGACCGCGAGATCGAGGAGAGCCTGTCCCTCATGAAGGCGACTCTCGAAGCCACGACCGACGGCATCCTCGTCGTCGACGAGGGCGGCAAGATCGTGAACTTCAACCGCAAGTTCGCCGAGATGTGGCGGATTCCGGATTCCGTGCTCAAGTCCCGCGACGACAGCAAGGCGCTCGCCTGGGTTCTCGACCAGCTCAAGGACCCGGAGAAGTTCATCAAGAAGGTGAAAGAGCTGTACGCGCAACCCGACTCGAAGAGCTACGACTGGCTCGAGTTCAAGGACGGGCGGATCTTCGAGCGGTACTCGCAGCCCCAGAAGATCGGCGGAAAGACCGCGGGTCGCGTCTGGAGCTTCCGCGACGTCACCGACCGCCGCTTGATGGAAATGACCATGAAGCGGCAGGCGCGCACCTTCGATCACATCTTCGACGGCGTCATCGTGACCGATCTGGATGGGCGCATCGTCGACTGGAACCACGGCGCGGCGCGGATGTTCGGGTACTCGAAGGAGGAGGCTCTCGGAAAAACTCCCGCGATGCTGCAGCGCTCCGGAGAGGACTGCGACCTCCCGGCGACGATGTTGAAGACGATGCGGCGCGAGGGCAGGTGGTCCGGGGAGATGCCGTTCGTCCGGAAGAACGGGTCGGACGGCGTCGCCGATACTCTCGTCGTCTCGCTCCCCGACGAGTTCGGACGCCCGCTCGCCGCGATCTTCGTGAACCGCGACGTGACGGAGCTGAAGCGTCTGCGGGATACCGGAGCTTGATCGCGCGGCGGATGCGCGCCGCCGCCGTCCCGTTCGCGGTTGCCGCGTCGCTGGCCGTGGCCACAGCGCTCCCCGAGGCGGGATGGACGCTCCAGCAGGTCGAGTCGCGCCTGGCGAGCTTCACCGGAGTCTGGGGAACTTCCGGAGAGGACGTCCACGCCGTCGGCAACCGCGGCATGGTCGTTCACTTCGACGGATCGCGCTGGACCCGCGCGAAGAGCGGGACCCGCCAGCACCTCCTCGCGGTGTGGGCGGCGTCGAGGACCGCGGCGTTCGCGGTCGGTCTCGACGGTGTCATCCTCCACTTCGACGGGCGCGGCTGGGAGGCCGCGAAGAGCGGCACATCGAAGTCGCTCCTCGCCGTGTGGGGCGCGTCGCCTTCCGACGTCTTCGCCGTGGGGCGGGATGGAACGATCCTCCACTTCGACGGACGTTCGTGGACCCGCCAGCCGAGCGGCACTTCCGTCGACCTGACCGCGGTGTGGGGCTCGTCGGCGACTGACGTTCACGCCGCCGGGGCGCGCGGCACGCTTCTCCGGTACGACGGCGTCCGTTGGACGCAGCCGGTCCCGTCGTTCGGGTGGCACTGGACTTTCACCGCGCTCGGCGGGAGGTCTCCGGCGAACGTCTACGCGGCCGGGTGGCGGCAGCCGTCGGGAGAGCTCGATACTCGCGAGGGCTTCCTCCTCCGCTCCGACGGCGAAACCTGGAGCCCGATCTCCGGCGGCGAAACGCAGTTCGTCGAGTCGCTCTGGGCGGCCGCGCCCGACGAGGTGTACCTCGTGGGTCCGGCTCTGAACGGCCTGCCGGAAGTTCGCCGGTTCGACGGGCAGGTGTTCCGCGTCGTCGACTCGCAGAGCCGGTTCTCGCCGCAGGCGATCTGGGGCGCGCCGACGGGGGAGATCTTCGTGGCGGGAACGAACGGGTTCGTGTTGACGAAGCGGGTGCGCTGACTCTCTATTCGGCTTTCCCGCTGCCCGGCTCGTACTTCCAGGACGTCCGGCCGACCGCGCCTTCCGCGAACCGGATGTCGACGTACTCCTCGAACTCGATCTTCCGATCGAGAACTCCGGTCTGGATCATGAGGTCGCGGACCATGTCGAAGTCGGGCTTGCGCGGCGACAGCCGCGTGTAGATGACGCGGTCGAGAGGCTGCGTCAGGGCGTGGCGCAGGAGCTCCGGGGGCTGGTTGAAGTAGTAACGGCCGACGAAGTCCGCGGCGTGCTCGCGGTGCGACCGACCCTCGTCGAGCCACAGCCCGGACCGCGCGATTCCGTCCACGAGCACTTGGAGCGCCTGCGGGCGCCGGTCGATCACGTCCTGCCGCGCGACGACGACGCAGGACATGTAATCGGGCCAGTACTCGCGCGCGTGGAACAGCACGCGACCGAAGCCGCCCATCTCCGCCTGCGACGGATAGGGCTCGCCCATCGAGAACGCGTCGATCGCGCGCGCCGCGAGCGCGCCGGCCACGTCGGGCGGCGCGCCGAGGACCGGAGGCTCGCCGCTCTCGGGCGGGCGCTCCGTCGAGAGAGGCGTCTCGAGGTTCGCGAACGCGATCTCGTCCGCGCGCACGATCGACGCGAGCGGCCCGAGCACGTGATCCCACCCGCCCTGGTGCTCCGCCGCCGCGATCACGCGCAGGTGCACGAGCACGTCGCCGCTCGCGCCGATCGTGACGCGCCGCGGCTGCG
>DATIBN010000188.1:0-11356 GCA_035457525.1 Thermoanaerobaculia bacterium
CGAAGGACGGATCTCCGTCGGCGCTCCCCCCTCTTCCGGGACGGTACGGGTCGCGTCGAGCATCCTGACCTCCGGGGGGGCGCCGGCGGTCGGGCGGTGGACCGTCTCGGCGAGCTGTTCTCCGCAGGAGGTTTCCGTCACCGGGACCGAGCTCACGTGGATCGCGGTCCCGCTCGCCCCCGCCGAAGGCCCCGCCTGCGAGATCCGCTTCCTCCCCGCCGCCGCCGCCGGCGGGATGTCACAACCCCTTTGTCTGGAAGTACTTGCCTGGCGTCCGGCGACCCCCTGAATCTCGACTTTTCCGGCACGTTTCTTGATCTAAGTCCCTCCGGAGAGGCTTTGCTCTTCAGTAGGAGGAAACATGAAATCCAGTTTTTTAGCGCTCGTCGTCGCGGGGGGTCTGGTTGCGACGATGAACTGCGCGACCAAGCCCGAAACAAAGGTCGTGTCGGAGGGGAACGAGACCGTCATCAAGCAGACGGGTCCGGGCGAGAACGTGAAGACCACGATCGTGACCGGCGTCGTGACCAAGTACGAGCCGGGTAACGAGCTCGAGATCCGTCCCGCGGACGGCAACATGCACGACTTCGTCCTCGAGGACAGCGTGCAGATCCAGGGCTCCATCGTGGTTGGACAGCCCGTGACGGTGACTTACACCGACGTCGGCGGGAAGAAGCACGCCACGATCATTTCCGCGGCCGCGACTCCCTGACGACCGAACCCTGTCTCTGACTCTGAATCGGCGGCCTTAGCGGCCGCCGAATTTTTTTCGCGCTTGATGCATATCGCGGCGCGATGTGGCAAGTGGAGACCTGACCCCTCGACGCGATCCCTTACCGCCGGACCGAAAGCTTCTCGTACGCCACCGTCGGCAGCGAAAAGCCGAGCGACAGTCCTTCCACGTCCGGCTGGACGAAGCGGTACACCTGCTCGTGGAAGAGCGGGATCAGGAGCGCTTCCCGGGCGATGATCTCCTCGACCTGCCGGTAGATCGAGTGGCGCACCCGCGGGTCCGTTTCCGCGCGCCCGCGCGCGCCGAGCGCATCGAGCTCGGGAGTTCCGCAGAAGAGACCCATGAACCCTTCGTGCGAGTGCAGGACTCCGTGGACGAACGTGTCGGCGTCGGGGTAGTCCGACGCCCACCGCCCGATGACGACGTCAACCTCGCGCTTCTTCCGCATGTCTACGTACTCGGTCATCGTCCGGTTGAGCGGCCGGATGATGAAGCCCATCTCGCGGAAGATCTGGTTCAGCTCGCCGATCAGCGCGGCGTACTCGCCCGTGAAGGACGGGTGGACGAGCGCGGAGACCTCCACCGTTTCACGGGACATGGTTTTGTCGCTCGACACCTTTTCCGCCGGCGCCGCGCGAGGGGATTCCTTCGGCCGCTCCGCCGAGTATCCGAGTAGACCCGGGGGAATCAAGCCGTTCGCCGGGATCGCGAGCCGTCCGAGTGCCTTCCGCACCAGGGCGGGAACGTCGATCGCCCGTCGGATCCCGCGGCGCACGTCGGCGTCTCCGAAAGCCGAACCGTGAACGTTGAAGGCGATGAAGTACGTCGACAACCGCGGCGATTCCTTGTACCCGGTGGCATACCGTCGATCCTGCCGCATCACGTCCGCGTCGCGCGGAAGAAGATCGGATGCGACCGAGAAGCGACCCGCGAGGAACTCCGCGCGCATCTCTTCGGGTTGAACGCCGAACCGGAAGACGATTCCCTCGCTTCGCGGAAAGCCTTCGCGCCAGTAGTGGGGGTTGCGCTCGAGCTCCAGCCGCTGGCCCGGCTCGTAGGCGACGACCCGGAACGGCCCGGTCCCGACGGCTCCTTCCCGCCAGCTGTTGCCCGGATGTGTCGTCCCCTCCGGGACGATCGCCGTCACGAGGTCCGACATGAGAACGGGGAAGAAGGAGATCGGCTTCTCGAGCTCCATGTAGAACTCGGTCGGGGAGACGATGTGGAATCCCTCGAGGGTGCTCGCCTCGCCGTTCAGGAGCGCTTTCGCTCCGCGGATCGGCGCCATGGTCCACCGCCGATCGCTGTCCTGGCTCGCCAGCAGCCGCTCGAAGCTGTATCGGACGTCCCGCGCCGTCAGCCGACGGCCGTCGTGAAAACGGATCCCCGGACGGAGGTGGAAGCGGTAGCGCCGTCCGTCGTTCTCGACGTGGACTTCGGAGGCGAGCCACGGTACGACCTGCGCGCCCTCGATCTCCCGGAGGAGTCCCTCGTAGACGTTCGGAAGGATTTCGCCCTGCTCGACGGTCTCGGATCCGGCCGGATCGAGGTTGCGGATGACGCCTGCGATGGGCACCGTGAGAACGCCTCCGCCCGCGGCACGCGCCGGCGCGGGCGCCGCGGCCGCGGCCACCTTCCCGACCTCGGTGTAGTTGATGAACGGCGCCGTGCTCCGGAGCGCGATGCCGCGAACGGTCGGGGCCGCGATCCGGTAGTCCACGTCGTGAAAGAGCGGGAGGAGCACCGCG
The DNA here is from genome assembly GCA_035457525.1 of Thermoanaerobaculia bacterium. GTDB lineage: Bacteria > Acidobacteriota > Thermoanaerobaculia > UBA5066 > Gp7-AA6 > Gp7-AA6. The sequence continues at coordinate 2,482 of DATIBN010000188.1, forward strand.
GACTCGAGCATCAGGCTCTCGAAGGAGCGGTACAGGCCCTCGCGCACGCTCGCGCGGCTTTCGCGTCGGGCCTCCTCGAGGATCCGGTCGGTCTCGGGAGAGGAGAAGTGGCGGCGCAGGCGGCCATTGTCCGAGTGAAACAGCGTGAACGTGAAGTTATCCGGGTCGTCGTAGTCGGCGATCCAGCGCCCGACGAAGAGGTCGATCCAGGCCGTGTCGTTCCAGGAGTCGAGATACTCCGCCATGTTGTTCGTGGCGATGACCACCTCGACCCCGAGCTCCGCCCAGCTCGTGAAGAGCGAAGAGGTCAGCGCGCCGTACTGGTCTTTCAGGATCGGGTGGACGGACGCCCGGAGCTTGACGGGCATCGGCAGCCCCGATGACCGGATCATCTCGGCCGCCTTATCGCGCGACGCGTGCGGCAGCCGCCGTCCGGCGTCGTGGCCCAGGATTCCGGGCGGGATGATCCCCGTGGCCGGGAGAGCGAACCGCCCGAGTGTCCCCCACACGAAATCCCGCGCCCGAGCCGCGTCGGACAGCGCGCGCCGCAGGATCGGGTTGTCCGCTGCCGCGCCCGAGCTGCTGAAGAGCGCGAAGTACGTGTTCTTCTTGGGCGTCTCCGCCAGACCCGACCGGAAACGTGGCTCGCGCAGGATCGCCTCGCGGTCCTGTGGCAGCAGATCGCGGGCCACGTCGTACTGGCCGGAGCGCAGACCGGCGGCGATCGCGGAGGCGGAGAGAGACGCGCGGAACTCGATCCGATCGAGCCGCGCCGGCGCGTCTCTCCAGTACCGGGGGTTGCGCTCGAGCACGGCGGTGTCGGGGGCGTGCGACTTGACCAGGAACGGCCCCGTACCGTGCACGCGGCCTTCCGCGTCGGACGACGCGATCGAGGTTCGTCCGTCGGTCAGGAAAGCGGGGTAGAGCGGCAGCGCCTCGCGCAGCCGGATCTCGAGCTCCGCATCCGAGACGGCCTTGACGCCCGAAACCGTCGCGGCCTTTCCGTCCAGGTAGTCTTCGATCCCGGAGATCGCGGCGAAGGCCGCCGGCATGGCGGCGCGCGAGAGCCCGATGGACCGCTCGAACGACTGTTTCGCGGCCGGCGCCGTCAACGGGGTCCCGTCGGAAAAGACGACTCCGCCGCGAAGCCGGAGCCGGACCGTCTTTCCCCCCTCCTCCAGCGACCACTTTTCCGCGAGCAGCGGGACGAGCCCGCCCTGCGCGTCGATCGTGACGAGCGTCTCGAAGACGTTCGCAACGACCTCGTGCTCCTCGGTCGTCTCGTAGTCGCCCGGCTCGATCGAAGCGATGGGGTTCGCCATGGCCACCACGAGAGTGCCGCCCGTCGCCACGACTTCGGCCGGCGCGGCTTCCCGCACGTGGAGACGGTCGATTTCGGCGAGGTAGGAGGCGGCCTTCGAGTACTCGCCGCGGAGGTTCGCGACGGTCGCGGAGAGCGAGAGGAGCTTCGTGAGCGCGTCGCTCCTCTCGAGCGTCCGCGCGGCCTCGAGCCCGCGCTCCGCCCACCGTCGCGTTTCTTCGGTGCGCCGTCCCTGCCAGGCCGTCTCGGCCGCAAAGAGGATACCGCCGACCGCTTTCTCTGCCTGCCGATCGCGCTCGAAGATGCGGACGGCGGCCTCCGCCTCCCGCAGTGCACCCTCGGCGTTGCCCGCGATGCGATGGGCCTCGGCGAGGAGGAGCCTCGCATCCCCCTCGAGGGACCGGTCTCCGGTCCACTCCTCGTCCTCGAGGTACTCGAGCGCCGTCTTCGCGGCACGGGTTGCGTCGTCCGCGCTGAAAGCGTCGAGCGACCGGCGCGCGAGCTTCAAGCCGTACTCGACGGTCTTTTCGGGGTTGTCGGCCTGGGAGAAATGGTGGAGCAGGTCGGGGTAGATTCTCTCGAGCCTTCCCGAGTATCGCGACTCGATCAGCTCAGCGTATTTCCGGTGAAGGGAGCGGCGCTTGCGCCGGGAGAGCGCGCCGTAGAGGACGTCGCGGACGATGCCGCTCGAGAACGCGAGGCGGTCCCCGCGAGACTCCCGTTCCTCCTCGAAGACGCCCTCGCGGACGAGGCGGTCGATCGAGTCCTCGACCTTTCCCGCGCCCTCGGCGAGCACCTCGAGGTCGGCGAAGTCGAAGCTTCTTCCCAGAACCGACGCGACCGAGAGAAGCTCGCGAAGCTCCTCGGGGAGCCGCTCGATTCTCTTCTCCACCGCCTGCTGGATCGTCGCCGGCATCGCGTCGGACGAGATTCCGGTGCCCTGGGAAAAGGTCCACTCCCCCGTGTCGTCCCGGGCGATTCCGCCGGAGTCGATCAGCGAGCGCAGGAGCTCCTTCGTGAAGAACGGGTTGCCCTCGGTCGCTTCATACACGCGGTGCGCGAGCTCTCCCGACAGATTCGGCGCTCCGACGACCGATTCGACCAGAATCCGGTGCTCCGTCGCCGAAAGAGGCCCGAGCGTGATCGAGACGAACCGAGGGTCGTCGGCGAACGAGTCGAGCATCCGCGCGAGCGGGTGGCGCTTGTCCACCTCCGTCTGCCGGTAGCTGCCGACGAAGAGCGTGGGAGTGGGCCCGAGCCGCCGCACGATGTACTGCAGCGCCTCGATCGAGACCTCCGCTGCGTGGAGGTTTTCGAGGACGAGCACGAGCGGCTTTCCTGCCGCCATGCGGGTGAGCGTTCGCGCGAGCAGCTCGAAGATCTGGATTCGATCCTCCGCCCTCTTCTGATCGGCCGGGGAGGCAACCCGGGAGTCGCCGCTCGCCGCCGAGCGAAGCTCGGGTATCTCCGTCAGGAGTGGAAACAGCGAGAGGAGGTCCGGCGCGAGGTCGGAGAAGTCCGGGCGATCCGCGGCGGAGCTCCCCGGATCGCGCGAGCGGAAGTAGTCCTGGATGAGCTCGCAGAAGCCCTGGTACGAGAATGCCTGGTCCTGCTCGACGAAGCGCCCGTAGAGGACGCGAATCTTGCGCATCGAGACGAGCTTCTTCAGCTCCTCGAGCAGACGCGTCTTGCCGATCCCGGGCTCCCCGGCGACCACGGCGAACTGACAGTCACCCGCGATCGCCGAGTTCAAGCGGCGCTGGAGCTCGGCGAACTCCTTCTCGCGCCCCACGAACGCCGACGCCGACGGCCGCTGGAAGGTCCGGCTCGCCGTCATCACGACGGACATCGCGAACTCGTCGCTGTGGAGGCTCGACCGGTGCCGGCGCAGTGCCTCCGCGACCAGCGCCGCTCTCTGCGGACGCCGCGCGGGATCCTTCTCGAGGCACTGAAGGACGATGTCCTGCAGCTCCTCCCGGATCTCCGCGCCGACGGACCGCGGCGGCTGCGGGATCTCGTGCACGATCCGGTAGAGGACGGACTGGACCTCTCCCGTGAAGGGCGGCTCGCCCGTCAGGCACTCGTACAGGACGGTGCCGAGCGAGTAGATGTCGGAGCGCCCGTCGAAGGAGTGCGCCGTGACCTGCTCGGGCGAGAGGTACGTCACCGTTCCGACCAGGGTGCCCGTCTTCGTGAGGCGGTTTTCGGTCGTGGTGTGCGCGAGACCGAAGTCCATGACGCGGATCCGCGAGCCGCCCCCCTCCTCGCGCGCGACCATGATGTTCTCCGGCTTGATGTCGCGGTGGACGACGCCGCGCGAGTGGCTGTACTCGAGCGCGTCGGCGACCTGGATCGCCATGTCGAGGACTTCGCCGAGCTTGAGCGACCCCTCCCAGAGGATGCGGCGGAGGTTCGTGCCGTCGACGAGCGGCATGACGAAGAAGAGAGAGCCGTCGTGCCGTCCCACGTCGTAGATCGGGACGATGCCCGGGTGGTCCATCTGCGCGACGATCTGGGCTTCGCGCTGGAAGCGCTCTTCGATCTCGGGCGTAAGCTCGGTGGTCGCGACGACCTTGACCGCCACCTCGCGGTTCAACATCGGATCGCGGGCGCGATAGACGACGCCCATCCCGCCGCGGCCGAGCTCCGCGGAAACCTCGTAGCGGTTGGCGAGCCTGGTGCTCAGCATCGGTTCGTTTCAGGGGCCTGAGTTACCGGAGCCCGGGCAGAGTATCAGCTTCGCGATCCACCGGAAATTGGACCTCGGAAGGGGTCTCGAGCGATGGGCCGCTCGCCGGGTCGTCTTCCTACCGGGCGCGAAAGGAGGTGAAGTGTCTGCTGGACGTGACGTCGTACGACTCGACCTTCGGGGTTCCTTCGATCACCGGATTCAACTTTGCGAGCACCGCCGGGTAGACCGTGGTGTTGAACTTGTCGGCGTTCTTCCGATCGTCCCAGATGCTGATTCCGAGGACGTACCGGGGCGTGGCGAGCGTGAAAGACTCCAGGAAACCCGCCTGCTGCCGGAGCAGGGGGAGCATTTCGTTCTCGAAGAGAGCGGTGAACTCCTTCTCTCTGCCCGACTTGACCTGAAAGTGGACGTTCCGTGCGAATTGCATGAGAGAGCGCTCCTGGTCCTTGTACAGCTCGTTCCGGTCGTGAGGGGTTCGACGACGGCAAGGTACCGGGTTGCCGAACCCTGAGCGTGACTCTATCACCCGGGGGGGAATTGCCCGGGACGGCGGCGCCGCGTTTTGTGAGAGAGACTGATGGAAGTGACCGCCGGTTCCGTCGGGATCGTTCTTGCCCTGGTCGCCGCGAATGGGCCACGACCCGCCGCGTTCGACCTGATCTTCGCGGGTGGACGCGTCGTCGACGGCACCGGGGCGCCGTGGGTTCGCGCGGATGTCGGAATCTCGGGCGACCGGATCGCCGCGGTGGGAAACCTGTCGGGGGCCGCGGCGAAGCGACGCATCGACGCCACGAACCTCGTCGTCGCGCCCGGGTTCATCGACATGCTCGGCCAGTCCGAGTACAACGTGCTCGTCGACAACCGCGCCGCGAGCAAGATCACCCAGGGCATCACGACCGAGATCACGGGCGAGGGGCGTTCCATCGCGCCGACGAACGCGCGGATGATCGCCGACAACCGCGACGTCTATACCCGCTACGGCGTCACGCCCGACTGGACGACGCTCGCCGGCTACTGGAAGGCGTTCGAACGCGCGCGGCCGGCGTTGAACCTGGGAACCTTCGTCGGGGCGGGAGGGGTGCGGGACCTCGTCATCGGGAAAGAGGAGCGCCCGGCGACGCCCGGGGAGCTCGCGGCGATGGAGGCCGCCGTCGCGCAGGCCATGGAGGAGGGCGCGTTCGGGTTGTCGACGTCCCTCGCGTACGTCCCGGACCGGTTCGCGTCGACCGAGGAGATCATCGCCCTCGCGAAGGTCGCGGCGCGCTACGGCGGCACGTACGTCACGCACCAGCGCGACGAAGGGGATGGGATCGACGCCAGCCTCGACGAGGTCTTCCGCATCGCCCGCGAGGCGAAGATCCCGGCGCAGATCTATCACCTGAAGACGGCGGGCACGAGGAACTGGGGCCGGATGCCGGCGGTGCTCGCGCGCATCGAGTCCGCGCGCGCCGAGGGTCTGGACGTCTCGGCGAACCAGTACCCGTGGGCGGCGAGCTCCAACAACCTCGATGCGAGCCTCCCGCTCTGGGTCCGCGAGGGCGGCCGCGAGAAGCTGCTCGAGCGCCTCCGGGACCCCGCGACCCGCGCCCGGGCCCGCGCGGATTTCCCGAAGGACAACCCGGACTGGAGCGTGGAACCGGGATCGCGGATCCTGATCACGCGCACGCTGAATCCCGCCCTGAAGAGATACGAGGGACGGACGATCGCCGAGATCGCGAAATCCGAGAGCAAGGACCCGCTCGACGTGCTCATGGACATCGTGATCGCCGACCGGGCGAACACGGGACGTGTGACGTTCTCGATGAGTGAGGACGACGTGCGCACCGCGCTCGCCCATCCCCTCGTGTCGATGGGGACCGACTCCGGCGCGAAGGCGGAGGACGGAATCTTTTCGGAGGAGCGGTCGCATCCCCGCGCCTGGGCATCGACGGCGCGGATCCTGGGCAAGTACGTGCGCGACGAAAAGGTCCTCACTCTCGAGGAGGCGATCCGGAAGATGACCTCGCTGCCGGCGTCGCGGATGGAGCTCGCCGACCGCGGGATCCTGAGGCCCGGCATGGCGGCGGACGTCGTCGCCTTCGACCCCGCGACCGTCCGGGACCGCTCCAACTACGCGGATCCGATCCACTACAGCGCCGGAATCCCCTACGTCTGCGTCAACGGCCAGCTCGTCGTGGACGGCGGCCGGATCACGGACGCGCGGCCGGGCCGGGCGCTCAAAGGGCCGGGCTACCGGAAAGGAGTCGCCCCGTGAGCTCCGAACACATCCTCCCGGTCGGAGAGGGCCAGGTCGTCGTCCGTGGATCCGCCGACGGCTTCGCCCAGGAGATCCGGGCCGGGAGGCACGTCGTCCTCGCGGACGAGCCGGTCTCGGCCGGAGGCACCAACACCGGCCCCACTCCGTACGACCTGCTCCTCGCGGCCCTCGGGAGCTGCATCTCCATGACCGCGGGGGTCTATTCGCGGCGCAAGGGATGGCCGCTCGAATCGGTGACCGTGCTCCTCCACCACTCGAGGATTCACGCCGAGGATTGCGAGAACTGCGAGACCCAGGAGGGGATGCTCGACCGGATCGACGTCGTCATCGAGCTGAAGGGCCCGCTGACCGAAGAGCAGCGCGCGCGCCTTCTGGAGATCGCACACCGTTGCCCGGTGCACCGCACTCTCAAGGCGGAAATCGAGATTCGCAGCCGGTTGGAAGACGCCTCCCGGATTCGATAGGCTTCGCGGAATCGGAGGTCATGATGGCGTTGAGGATCAACAGCGAAGCACCCAACTTCACGGCGGAGACGACCCAGGGTCCCATCAACTTTCACGAGTGGATCGGCAACGGTTGGGCCATCCTCTTCTCGCATCCGAAGAACTTCACCCCGGTCTGCACGACCGAGCTCGGTTACATGGCCGGGCTCAAACCCGAGTTCGACAAACGCAACACGAAGATCATCGGTTTGAGCGTCGACCCGGTGCCCGATCACCAGCGCTGGTCGAAGGACATCGAGGAGACGCAGGGGCACCCCGTCAACTATCCGTTGATCGGCGATCCGGAGCTCAAGATCGCGAAACTCTTCGACATGCTGCCGGAGGACGCCGGGAACTCCTCGCAGGGGAGAACTCCCGCCGACAACCAGACCGTGCGCTCGGTTTTCGTCATCGGGCCGGACAAGAAGGTCAAGGCGATGCTGACGTATCCCATGTCCACCGGCCGCAACTTCGACGAGGTGCTGCGCCTCCTCGACTCGTGCCAGCTGACGGCGAAGCACAAGGTCGCCACGCCCGTGAACTGGAAGCACGGGGACGACGTCATCATCCTGGCGTCCGTGTCGGACGACGAAGCGAAGCAGAGGTATCCGGATGGCTGGAAGGCGCCGAAGCCGTACATCCGGATCATCCCGCAGCCGCAGTAAGACTCCTCGTGGGGTGAGGTCTCCGACCTGACCCCTCCCGAGCGCTATTTGGGAGTGGCGACCGGCAGCCGGCTCTTCTCGATCTTGACGAGAACCGTGTAGTTCGGGTCGACGATCTGGACGATCGGGGCGCGCGCGGTCTGCGACACGAACTGGTACGCGTCCATCGCCGAAAGACCGGTCTTCTCGCGGACCCACTCGACCATGTCCTTGAAGGCGATGCGGGCCGCGTCTTCGAGCGGGCGCCCGGAACCCACCGACATCAGCCACTCGGAATTCTCGATCCGCGGCCACGGGGTCTCCCGGCGCTTGATGAGATCGACGGTGAGCTCGACGTTCATGGCGCCCTCGACGGCGGTGCCGATGATTTCCCCGTCTCCCATGCCGAAGTGTCCGTCGCCGAACGAGAGCAGCGCTCCGGGCACGCGCACGCCGAAATACACGGTCGCGCCGGGGCGCACCTCGGTGCAGTCCATGTTGCCGCCGTAGTCGTCGGGCACGATCGTCGAACGCGCCTCCCCGTGCGCCGGCGAGACGCCGAGGCATCCGAGAAACGGCGCGAGAGGCACCTCCCAGGTGTGCTTCCCGTCCTTCGACCGCGTGCGCAGCACCTTCTTCGCGCGATCCACCTCGTAGAACCAGACCGTTTCGGGAAGGTCGGGGTGGAGCAGCGCCGTTCGGCTCGTCGCGTTCAGCGCGCCGAAGCCCGGAAACGAGGAGGAGATCCCGTGATCGCGCGCCGGCTCGAGCTTCTCGATCCGCACGGCGAGAGTGTCGCCGGGCTCCGCCCCCTCGACGTAGAAGGGCCCGGTCTGGGGGTTGTCGTGGCCGGGAAGCTGGACCTTCGACGGAATCTGATCCGGCTTCGTGACCGCGCCGTCGTAACAGTCTTCGGTCCAGCTCACGATCCGCGTTCCCGGCGCGATGCGCGCGACCGGCCGCACGCCCCCGAACGTGTACTTCAGCTCTTCGGGCTTCGGGACGTAGCGGAAGACGGGACGTTCGTCCGCGATCGCCGTGACCGCACCGGAAAGACAAACGAGGAAGGCGGCCGCCGTCGCTCTCATCTCGCGGTCACCAGCGGCAGCTCGACGAAGCTCGTCGAATAGACGCGCTGGACGGCCTTCCGGTAGTCGCCCGGCTTCGCCCAGAAGATGTTGGGCACGAACGTCTGCGGGTTGCGGTCGTAGAGCGGGAACCAGCTCGACTGGACCTGCACCATGATCCGGTGTCCCGGCCGGAAGACGTGGTTCGCGGTCGGCAGCGCGAAGCGATAGGGGAGCGGCTCGTGCGGCTCGATCGCCTTCGGCGTCTCGAGGCTCTCGCGGTAGCGCCCGCGAAAGACGTCGGCGGAGACCATGAGCTGATATCCCCCCATCTCCGGCTGGCCCGCGACCTCGTCGGGATAGACGTCGATGACTTTCACGACCCAGTCGGAGTCGCTGCCGCTCGTGGACG